>JACCZQ010000309.1 GCA_013695905.1 Chthoniobacterales bacterium | reverse complement strand
GCTCCACATCGCGCGCGCCGTAGCGGGCGATCTTCTTCGCGTCAAAACCGTGGAACGCCTTCCGGTAGTTCTCCCGCTTCTTCAGAATCGTGGTCCAGCTGAGCCCCGCCTGCGCCCCTTCCAGAATCAGATACTCGAAGAGCAGCCGTTCATCGTGCACCGGCACTCCCCATTCCTCATCGTGATAGGTGAGCGATGGCTCGGCAGTGGCCCAGGAGCAGCGCGGCATCTGCGCACGATGCCGAAACCCCGCAGCAGCTGAACAGCAAATTCCGCCCCCCCAAAACTGCACCTGCGGAAAAGTCTCGAACTTTCCGACACACCTGCCTAACAAGAGGAATGCGTGTTCTGTTCCTCCCGCTCCTGGTTGCTCTCTCGCTCCACGCCCTCGCCGATCAGGTGCCGTTCGCCATCGTCCACGGACCGAAAGGCGCCTTCAACATCGCCGCACCGAAAGGGTGGGTGATCGACAACAGCGCCGGTGAGGAGCACGGGCTGCCCTGCGTTCTCTATCGGAAAGGCCAGACGTGGGAGACAGCCGATCCGCTCATGTATGCGAAGATCGCCGGCACCTCCGCCGTGAACGCGGAGGCGTTTGCGAAAAAAGCGATCGCCGAGATGAAAAAGGAGCGTGGCGATTACGACACAAAACGCATCGGCTCCGGCAAGACCAAAGGTGGTGAGCCCTACTTCATCAACGAGTATTCGCCTAACGAGACATACCCGCGCCTGGAACGCGTCGCTTACATCCAGCTGCCAGAGGCGGTGGCTTACATCGTTTACAGTGCCGATTCCGCCGCTGCCCTGCACAAGCACGAGGCGGCGCTGAAGCAGCTGCTGGATTCCTTCCGCGGGCTCGACCCCGCAAAAGTGCAGCCATAGCCGCGCAGCTCATCAGCGACCGGTGGCGGGACTACCCCGCTGCCTTTCGAATAGGGCAGGCGACATGCCGTGGCTGGTCGAGATATTGAAACGCCGCTTCAGGTAGTTCTCGAACGAGAGCCACTCGCCCTCGTATTCGACGTGCGGGTGCTGGCGCACATCTCCACCATCGGCTCGAGTTTCGAAAGTCGTTGGAGCAGGAAAACAAACCCACGCCGCAAACCGCACTTCCCGCCGCCAGCGCCCAGAGCAGGCCGGTGCTCCGCCGCGCCTGCTTCGAGATCTCCTGTTGTCGCACCCAGCTGCGGCGCTCTGCGCCGCACAGATGTATGGCCGCGCCGGCACAAGTGGCACGCACATACCCGTGTCGCCCACAGGGCGACAGCTACAGCGCTCCCTGCCAAACGCGTCAGCTCGCCGGTGATCGCCTGTAGCTGCGGCGCTCTGCGCCGCACGGGTATGTGCGTGACCCATCGTAACAGATGGGCTTCCGATCCCACCGCGCGCCGCCTAACGAGCGTCCTTGTGGACCTTGCCGTCTTTCATGACGAAGCCGACCCTCTTCAGCACCGTGACGTCGGCGAGCGGATCACCTTCCACGGCGATAAGATCGGCGCGTTTGCCAGGCTCAAGGGAGCCGACCTGATCCGCCATGCCAAGCAGATCGGCGGCGTTCGTCGTGGCGGCCTGGATGGCACTCGCAGGCGTCATGCCGTGTTTTACCATGAGCTCGAACTCGTCTGCGTTGCGGCCGTGTTTCGACACTCCGGCATCGGTGCCGAAGGCGATCTTCACACCGGCCGGCACCGCTTTCCGCAAAGACTCGCCGGTAATGCCAATACGCCATTCGATCTTCTTCTTCACGTCGGGGGCGTAAGCGTCGGGATTGGCGGCGAGCCGCTCGAGGTAGCCGTTCACGGTGGAGAGCGTCGGCACGTAATAAGCGCCGGTGGAGCGGAAGAGCTTGAGCGCTTCGTCGTCGAGCATGGTGCCGTGCTCGATGGAATGGGCGCCGGCGCGGAGTGCCATCAGCACGCCGTCGTTGCCGTGCGCGTGCACCGCCACCTTTTTGCCGTAAAGCCGCGCCGTCTCCACGATCGCCTTTGCTTCATCGTCGAACATCTGCGCGCCGAGCCCCGCGCCGATGCGGCTGTTCACCCCGCCGGTGGTGGCGATTTTAATCACGTCCACGCCGCGGCGGATCTGCTTCCGCACCGCCTGCCGGCAATCATCCGCGCCGTCGCAGGTGTTGTCGTGGCGGTCCACCGACGCGTGTAATTCCTCGCGATAGCCGAGCGTCGGGTCCATGTGACCCGAGGTGGTGGAGATCGACGTCCCGGCGTCGAGAATGCGCGGACCCACGGTCCAGCCTTTGTTGATCGCATCCCGCAGCGCGAGGGTCACTTCATCGCGGCTGCCGAGATTCCGCACCGTGGTGAAGCCGGCATCGAGCGTCTTGCGCGCATTCCAGGCGGCCTCGTAGCTGCGGCTGGCCACGCTTTCCGAGACTTCGGCGAGCTGCCCCTCCACCCCGGCGCGGTCGGAGGTGAGATGCACATGGCAGTCGATCAATCCCGGAAGCACAAAGCGGTTACGCAGATCGATCACGGTGGCGCCGGCCGGCGGCTCCGCAAAACCGTCCTGCACAGACGCAATTTTCCCGTCTGCAACGATGACGGTGGCGTTCCGCCGCGGCTCCTTCCCGGGCCGATCGAGCAACGCGCCAGCGTGGATCACCACCTGCGTCTTGTCGTTAGGCGAAGGTGCCGATTGCTGCGCCCAGAGCGGAGCGTCAGAAATGCCTAATGAGAAGTAGAGCAGCGCGGCGAGCAGGCGAACAGGAGAAGGCGACATAGCGATGCGGCAATCAAACCCCTCGTGTGTTCTCCGGCAACACCGCAATGCGCAGCAGGTGCGGATGGAGCTTAGCGTGGGAGCGACGCGGGCGCGCCATACTTCTCCAGCCACTCCGGCACCTCCGTGCGTGGCGCGTACGCCACCCGCGGGATCGGGCTGGTGAAGTTCTACAAGGTGCCGGCGGAGTAACGCGGAACCGCTTACTGCTCCCGTCGCATCAGCACGGAGCCTTCGGTCTGCTCCACCACCTTGAACCCGAAGCGCTCGTAGAGGCGCACGGCGGGATTGGTGGCGGCGACGCTGAGGGAGATGGCAGATTGATTCGGATTCGCGCGCACCAGCTGAGTGAGCAACGCCGTGCCGATGCCACGTCCGCGCTGCCCGGAGGTGACGGCAAACGCCAGCTCCGGCGTCTTCTCATCGACGTAGCCGTAGCCTTTATGTTGCCCGATCGGCAGACGCAGCCAGACCGCGCCTAACAAGTGATTCTCCTCCGTCTCGTGCGCGACAAAACCGGTGTCGCCGGCCCGGCCCCAGCCTTCGACATAGCGCGCCAGCTCCGGCCGTCGGACGATGTCGCGCGGCGGTGCGGTCTCTCCGGCAGCGGTGTGCAGCGCCTGGTAGAGCATCTCCCACAGGAGCGGCTCGTCCGCCGCGGTGAGCGGCCGGATGACATAATCGACAGTATTGCGCATTGGCTCTGTTCATCTTATCAGCAGCGCCTCCGCTGAGCCAGCGCGGAAACGCCGGACCGCGCAGGTTTTGCCCTTCTGCTACGGGAGCCGCGCGAACGCCCGCACCGGGAACGTTCCCATCCCTTTCACCTTCACCGGCACGGCATAAAAACGCGCGCCGCGCTCGGGGAGCGCCTCCAGATTGCAGAGGTGTTCGACAATCGGAATCCCGGCGCCGAGCAGCACCGTGTGCACCGGTCGTGCGCCATCATCGGTCGAGTCGATGTTCAACGAATCGATGCCCACCAGTGAGGCCCCGCGTTCCACCAGCTCCTCCGCGAGCGTGCGGGTGAGATACGGGTGACCTTCGAAGTACTGATCGGTGCGCCAGTGGGCTGACCAGCCGGTATGGAACAGCACCGCCGCGCCGCGCACGTCGGCGCCGGGCGGAAGAACGTCCAGCGCGCGCCCCGGCCGCGCCGTGGCGCGAATCACCACGCAGGGCAGATTCGCGAGGGACTCGATCGGCAGCTCCGCGAGATCGATTCCATCTGCGTAGCGATGAAACGGGCTGTCGATGTAGGTTCCGGTGTTCGCCACCATCTCGAGCTTCCCGATTTGAAACTCCGTGCCCGGCGCATAATGAGCACGCGACTGCGCGCGGCTGAGATAATCGCAGACGATCGGCGCCGGCAGACCTTTGTAGGTGATCATGCCGTGCTCGATCGTGTGGCTGAGATCAAACAAGCGCGCTGACGCGGTCGCGGGCGTATCATCCATCGGAGGGAGTGTCACGGCGTGTTTCCGCGGCGCAAGAGCTGCTCCACTTGCTTCTCGGTTTACACCTCCGCGAGAGCCCGAAGAAGAATCAACCCCCTGCGAAACGGCACAGCGAGAGGAAGCGCAGCAATGGTGGTGACAGCCGACGTGACGAAGCAGCCGAAGGCGCGAGTTTTCGTGGTGGAAGATCACCCGATGACGGCGCGAGGAATCAAGATGTTCCTCGAGCTTTCCGGATACGCGGTGGAGACGGCGAACACGATGGAATCGGCGCTGAAAATGGCGAAGACGGCGACCTTCGATGTGCTCCTCTGCGATTTGAATCTGCCGGACGGCACAGGCTGGGATTTGATGGTGCGGCTGCGGAAACGGTCCGCCGTGCGCGGCGTGGCGTATTCGGCGTTCGACGAACAGGAGCACGTGGCCCGCAGCAAAGCCGCCGGGTTCATGGAGCACGTCGTCAAGGGCGCGACGCCGGAGGAGCTGGTCGCCGCGATCGATCGCGCCATCAGGAGCGGCTTGCCCGCACCCGTGCCGCCCCGACCGACCCGCACCCGCAGCGCGGCGAAGCTGCGCCAGCCGGCGCGGAAGCGTGCCCAACGCGACAAGCGACCGAGCTTATGAGCGATGCGCCGCGCCTCCTGCTGCTCAGCACATCCACCGTTTTCGGCAGCGGCTACCTCGAATATGCGGAGGCGGAGATCCGCTCGTTTCTCGGCGGTCACTCCACGGTTCTCTTTGTGCCATTCGCGCTGCACGATCATGACGCCTACGCCGCGAAGGTGCGGACGGCATTTGAGCGGATGAGCTACAAGCTCGATTCGCTGCATGAGGCGACGGACCAGCCGCAAGCGATCGAGGCAGCTAAAGCGCTCTTCATCGGAGGCGGGAACACTTTCCGGCTGCTAAAATCGCTGCACGATCACGACTTGTTAGGCGCGATCCGTCAACGCGTCGCCGCCGGCATGCCGTACCTGGGATCGAGCGCGGGGTCGAATGTCGCCGCGCCGACCATCCGCACCACGAATGACATGCCAATTGTCGAACCTCCGTCGTTTGAGGCGCTCGGGCTGCTGCCGTTCCAGATCAACCCGCACTATCTCGATCCGGAACCGGGCTCTCGTCATATGGGCGAGACGCGTGAGGAACGCATCGTCCAATTCCTGGAAGAGAACGCGACCGCGGTGCTCGGGCTGCGCGAAGGAGCCATCCTCCGCGTGGAGGGCAGCTCCTGCCGACTGCTCGGACCGGCCGGAGCGCGGCTCTTCCAAAGAGGACAGGAGCCGCTGGAGCTCGCGGCCGGGTCTGTTCTCGACGACTTGCTGGCGAAGCGGGTGTAAACTCGCCGATGCGATCCAGCATCCGCGTTTCCTGCTTCTGTTTACTCTTGGCCTCAGCTCTGCCGGGCGCGAGCAGCAGAGCAGAACTGCCGCCGGAGGTTTACCGGGCGCAGCAGGAGAAAGCCGCCGAAGCACTGCAGATCAAGGTCGTGTCGGTGACCGCCAGGGAGACGAAGAAGAAGGATCACGCGCAGGTGGATTACGCCATCTCGTGTGGCAGGGCTCAAGGCGAGCCTACGTAAAGTCCACCTCAGAAATACGAAAATCCCGCTTCCCAAGAATCAGACGCCGGTGATATAAAAACCATAACGCCGCTCGCACCCTTTTCATGAACTTCTTCAAACTTTCCCTGCTCCGCACACTTCCTGCGCTCGTGTGTGTCGGCGCCATCTGCTTCGTCCTCGGCACGCAGCAGGTGCCTGCGATCTCCGAGTCGGAAAAGGACCTTGTGATGCTGAATGGCTGCGTGGTTTCGGCGTGCAATTACCTCGCCGTCGTCCAAGCGAAGCACAAGCTGGAGAACGATTTCTGGGCCAAGATCCTGCTCGTTCGTTACGAGGGGAATTCCGCCGGGCACGCCTATTGCGTGTGGGAGACGGACGGGACGATCTACGGCTACGATCGTAACAGCGGCGGCTTCCCCATTCCGGGCTACACGCAGGATCCGCACGAGATCGCGAGCGTTCTGGCGGTGGAGCTTTCGAAGTACCTCGGCCAGCCGCTGAAGGTGGCGTCTGCGGGATTCGTCGAGCCAAGTGAAGCCAAGCTGAAGCCGTTCTGACCCGGCGGCGGTGTTTCCGCAGCGGATAACCCCGCCAAGTCCCGGGACGTGGCCTACATAGCGCCGACTCAAGGTCACCACGTAGCGTTGGGGGCCGTCGTGTCCTCACGCGGCGGGGGTGAGGCGTGATTGCCGCACCACGCGTGACCGCTGGAGTTCAGCGAGCTCGGTCCCGCTGCTGCGCTCGAACCGAAGATTCCGCTCGAGCGCATCGTCCAATTTTCTCCCGCTGCCCGAACTGAAAACCTGGTTCGCACATCTGCGCCGCCGGGCGAACTGATCACCCCGAAGATACAGGTGGCGGCCTCTGCTCCCGGGAGGATAATCTCGCCTCGTGCCATTCACCTCCGATCCGCTCTACGTCAGCACGGTTCTGCTGCTGCTGGTCGCGTTTGCCGAATGGGTGAGCGCGCGCCGTTACTTCCGCTACGTCGGCTCGGCGCTCACCGTCATCATCGCCGGTGCCATCCTCGCGAACGTGCGCCTCATTCCGACGGCCTCGAACGCGCCGCCGCTCTACGACGGCATCTTCAATTACGTCGCGCCGCTCGCGATTTTCTTTCTCCTCCTCGATGTGCGCCTCCGCGACCTGCGCAAAGCCGGTGTCACCATGCTCCTGATCTTCGCGCTGGGCGCCGCGGCCACGGTGGCGGGCAGTCTGCTCGGCTACTATCTCATCGCGCCGCAAACGCGCGGCATCGAGAGCGCGCCCATCCTCGCGGGGATGTTCACCGGCACCTACATCGGCGGCAGCGTCAATCTCAACGCCATCGCGCTGCAATACGGCGTCACGAAGGACGGGACGCTCTTCGCGGCGTTAAACGCCGCGGACAATATCGTCACGACCGTGTGGGTCGTGGCCACGTTGCTCCTGCCCCGGCTCTTGCAACGCTGGTTCCCGCGCCAAATCCCGGCCGCTGCTGCCGCCACTATCGCTCCCGGGGCGGCGGACCCGCTCGAAGTGAAGCAAACCATCAAAGTCTTCGACCTGGCGCTGCTGCTCTCGTTAGGCACCGGCAGTTTGTTTGTGGCGCATTCGATCAGCCATTTCCTGCCCGCGGTGCCGTTCGTGCTGGTCCTCACCACCGTCGCGCTGCTCCTCGCGCAGGCGCCCCCCGTGCAGCGACTGCACGGCGCCAGAACGCTCGGCTATCTGACGGTGCTGCTCTTCCTTGCCGTGGTGGGTGCCTATTGCGACATCGGAGCGCTCATTGCCAATGGTGCGATCGCCGGGGTGCTGCTCGCGTGGGTTTCGATCATCGTCACTGTGCACGCGCTGCTGCTGTTCGGGATCAGCGGGGTTCTCAAGCAGGACTGGGCGATCGTCGCCGTCGCGTCGAACGCGAACATCGGCGGAGCGACCACGGCCGGCGTGCTCGCGACGGCGATCGGCCGCGACGAACTCCGGCTCCCGGGCATTCTGGCGGGATCGTTAGGGACGGCGCTTGGCACCTACGCGGGGATACTGGTGGTGCACTTGTTACGGTGACGGGACTTCAGGGCTTCTCGTAGCCGAGCACGCGTGCCTCCATCGTCCCAGTGCGCGGGTCAGTCTTGAATGTAACCCAGGCCTCGCGCGAGCCCCGGCGCGGGAGAAATTGAATCTCGAAATTGCCCGTTTCTTCACGGCCGCCGGCCCGCAGCACCACCTCGATGTTCACGCCTTCCGCGGTTTGGTCGCCGGTGTTCAAGATCTCCATCGGCACGGCGAAGTGACCGGAGCGCGCCTCCGGGTGGCCGAGCCGCACGTGGATGTCGGGCGGGCTCTGGCCAATGGTGGCGCTCTCGTAAATCAGGAAACCGAGCACGCCGGCGATGAGCAGCGCGCTCAGCGCGAAGACCGTCCATTCGAGCCAGTTTTTCTTTACCCGCTTCATTGTAACAATAGCCTTCCGGCCGATGCGCCGAGGGTGGCGGCGAGTCCGAGCACCACGGTTTGGGCGACGCAGGTGATCAAAGCGTCATCGAATCTCCCGAAGAACCAAAGCACTGCCGCAGAAACGACCAGCGCGACGGCGTAGGTGACCACCGTGCCGACCACCACCGAGACAAAGCCGTTCGACCGCACAAATCGCCCGGCGCCCGTGAACTCGATGTAGTAGAGGATTAGCGCCGTCAGCACGATCGAAAGCACCGCGAGTCCGAGGATTTTCTCGATCCGGGCTTCGCTCGCGATCAGCACGATCTCCTCTGTCGGTGCGACATTCGCCGCGAACAGCATCGCGCCACAGGCGGCGATAACCATCTGGCCGCCGAATCTCACTTCGTCTTTGGCGGACGCTTCGGTGCGGCCTTTCGCCTGGCGCTCATCGGCGCCTCCGAGCTGCGCAGTCCCGATGGAGATACCGATCGCCACCGTCATCGCTTCGACCGTGACTTTGCCGACAATTTCGTAGAGATGCATGTCGGTTTCGAGTTGACCGAGCAGAAACAGCAGACCCGCTGCGACGAGCAAACCGAGCCCCATCTCCTCCACCGAATCGATCGCCACTTCCCGCCACGACGCATCCTGGTGCAGCCCCGCGTAGTGATTGTAACCCAGCAGCAGGACGAAGGTGGCAGCCACGTAAATGAGCAACCGCATCGGCGACGCCACGAAGCCCGCCCACCAGACTTCCATCGTGTAAAGCAGTGGCAGGCTGAACATCAACCCGCCGGCAATGCCGCGTGCGTACTCGCGGAGTGAGTTGCTGACCGGCGGATTCATGCGCGGCGGGAGTCTATCACTTGTCGTGCAGCAGAGACAGCGTCGCGCGATTTGTTCGTTTGCCCATGAAGCGCGGATTCTCGAAGCTTCGATGTGAGAAGGAACATCGGACTCATGTTCGCCCTGCTGCTGGCGACGGCGCTGGCGCCATGCGCGACCGGCCAGGAAGAGGTGCCGCCGCAGATCAGCCCGGAGAACAAGCTTTACCAGCAGGCGGTGCGCGAAGGCGAGCGTGCCTCGAAACTGGAGGGGCGCGGGAAAAGGCTGGCGGCGATCGATGCCTACGAAGCGGCCGGCGAGTTATCCGAAGCGTCCATCGCGGAGGCGGAGCAATCGGGAGCGGCGGAGGAGAATCGGCCGCCGCAGGTTTATTTCCGCTGTGCGACGTCGTATTTGCACGCCGGACGATTGCTCAGTTACCAGAAGTCTGACGGCGGCGATCGACGGAAGGACGAGAATCTGCGCAAAGCCATCCTCTACCTGAACATGGTGGAGAAGATCGAGCGGGAGCGGGCTGAGCGTGCGAACGGCCCGATTAACCCCGAGATCTGGCGCGTGCGGAATGCCGCGGGTTACGCCTCGTTTCTTCGCGGCGAACTGGCGCAGGCGCGGCTGCATTACAGCTCCGTGCTGGAGCTAAACCCGAGCTACAAGCCTGCTGAGGAAGCGATCGTCGAGATCAACAAACTCGAGCAGCAGCAGAACGAACTCTTCACGCCGCAAGGGCGCACTTTGCAGAGGGACAAAAACCGCAAAGCGCTCCGCGGGATCGTGGACACACTGCGGCTGGTGCGGGATATTGTGACGCTGGGTCGATAGGTAACGATGCCAGCAAAAGCTAGTAGCTCTCGCGGCCTGCCAAAAAGTCCCGAACGCTATCGGCGGGTTACTGCGGCTAGCTGAGTCGCAGGGTTCCATCCGCGCGGGATTTTTTGCTCGCTCGACCACTTCATTCCCCAGTCTTTCCACTTCTGCCGCCACTCCTCGTAGGTGAAGCCGCGATCGTCATCGCTCACGCCGAAATGGAAGCCGCAACTCGGACAGATTTCGTACGAACCGCCGCAAGCACGCGAGCGTGGCTGCAACCGGTGCGCGGTGCTCGACCAGCGATCCGATCTCATGTGTCTTCGGAAAAACCTGGTCGTGCCAGATTAAGAATGCTTTGACGGCTTTCTCTGCTGCCTGCTGGCAATGGTAGATCGCCGTGTCCAGCGGACCGTCTTGAACGGCGGAAACAATTCGGGCATTTCTCAGATCGTTGCCGGCCTTAACAAGCCAGGCGCGAGTCAAGACGAGGCGCGCTTCATCCATACAGTTTGCGACCGCGGTGAAGAATCTGATGCGAAAGGGACGCCCGCAGATGCTTGAAGCGGTTCACTTCACTCCTTGTCTGGACGAGCACGTCTTTTGGCTTGGCTAATCCGCGCAAGCAGCGATGTCCTCTTTGAGCCCGCCGGATAGGGCGTTCATCGGTATCGGGGACGATGACAAAGAAATCGAGGTCGCTATCTGCGGTCGGAGTCCCCCAGGCATGGGAGCCAAAGAGATAGATTTCCTCGGGTTGGAATTCGGCCACGAGGCGTTCGACCGCTTCATCCAGAACGCTGGAGGAGATGGTTTCCATCGCTCGAAGGTAGCGTATCAGACAGCCCGGGTGGAGATTTTCTTGAAGATATCCGCGACCACTTCGTCGCGCGGTCGGACGCCGAGGTTGCGTTGGCCGCGAACGCGCACGCTGACGGCGTTCGCTTCCATGTCGCGGTCGCCGATCACGAGCCCCGCACGTGCGGGATGCACTTTCATTTGCTCGGCG
>JACCZQ010000530.1 GCA_013695905.1 Chthoniobacterales bacterium | reverse complement strand
CGGCGGATTCGATTTCGGCGAGCGTGCTCATGGGGCCAGGATGCCCGCGCCGCGCGGTGCTGGCAATGCTTCGCAAGACAGCGCGCGCCGACGCGATTGGACCGTTGCTGGAAACACGCCCAGCGTTCAGGGAAACACTCGTTAGCCCACGCTAAAATCCACTCGCGATCGCGAACGGCAACACGCGTATCTGTAACTCCCCCGCCACGGTGCGGCATACGCCATGGTGAGGAAAAACGGCGAAAAAGCGCTTTATGTGGTCTGTGCAATCGAGCGCAGGTGCTCCACGTGAACTGGGCCTGCAGTCCCCTCGGTCGCCGCCCAGGCCCCCGCCAGCGCCTCGGCCTGCTTCAGCACCATCGCAACCGCCTCTTCCTGGCCCTCCGGCGGATATTTATATTTCCGGAGGAGTCGCTTGATCAAGAGACGCATCTTCGCTCGGACGCTGTCCCGAACCTGCCAATCCACGCTTGTGCTCTCGCGAAGTTGCCGAGTCAGCTCGGCGGCGAGTTGCTTGAGCGTCTCGTCGCCCATCTCCCGCAAGACTTCCGGGTTCTCCGCCAGCGCGTCGTAAAAAGCGATCTCGTCTGGATTGAGGCCGAGTTCCTCGTTGCGCTTCAGCGCTTCCTGAAAGTCCTTCGCCATGGCGATCAATTCTTCGATCACCTGAGCGGTCTCGATCGCGCGGTTGTGATACTTCGCCAGCGTAGCCAAGAGGCGTTCGCTGTATTTCTTCTCCTGCACCAGGTTGGTGCGCGTGCTGGAACGAATCTCATCTTTCAGCAAACGTTCCAGTAACTCGACCGCCAAGTTCTTCAGCGGGGTCTTTCGGACATCATCCAGAAACTCATCCGAGAGCAGGCCGATGTTCGGCTTGTCCAATCCCGCGAGCTTGAAGACATCGCTCACGCCTTCGGAGATGACGGCGTTGTCGAGGATCTGCTTCAGCGCGGAGTTCTTCTCATCCTCGGTGCGCTTGCGATCCACGCTGCCGGCTTTGAGCAGCACCGCTTTGATCGCGGAGAAGAAGGCGATCTCCTTCCGATGCTCCGCAGCTTCATCCAGCGTGCCGCAAAGCGAATATGCTTTCGTGACCGAAGCCATCACATCGAGGAACCGCTTCTTTCCATCCGGCACCTTCTTTGGATTCAGCAGGTGATTCGCAGCAGGCGCCAACAGCTTCAACGCGTCGGTTTTAAAGGCGCTGTAGTCGAAGCCATGCATCATCCCGCGCACCACATCCAGCTTCTCCAGCAGGACCTTCAACGCCTCATCCGCTCGCAACGTCGGCTGGCCCTTGCCTTTCGCCTCGGTGTAAGTCCGCAGTGCGTTCTTCAGCTCGGCCGCAATGCCGATGTAATCGACCACCAATCCGCCCGGCTTGTCCTTGAAGACGCGGTTCACGCGGGCGATGGCCTGCATCAGGTTATGACCGTGCATGGGCTTATCCACATACATCGTGTGGCACGGCGGGGCGTCGAATCCGGTCAGCCACATGTCGCGCACGATCACGATCTTCAGCGGGTCAGCCGGGTCTTTAAAGCGCCGCTCCAGCCGCTTCTTCTGCCCCTTGGTGTAAACGTGCTCCTGCAAGCCCGCGCGATCCGTCGCGTTGCCGGTCATGATGATCCGCACCGCGCCGTCCTCCGGGTTCCAGCCCGTGCTGTTCGGCAGCTTCGTCCCCGCCCACTCCGGCCGCAGCTTGAGGATCGCGTCGAAGAGGCTCACGCAAATCTCCCGGCTCATCGCCACGAACATCGCCTTGCCCTCGAGCGTGCCGGTGCGCGTTGAAAAGTGCTCCACCATGTCTGCCGCCACCTGTTCGATGCGCGGCTGTGCGCCGACCAGCTTCGCGAGCTGCGTCCATTTACTCTTCGTGTTCTCCCGCGCGGCGACGTCCTCTTCGTCTTCGATCACTTCCTCCACGTCCTGATTCAGCGCCTCGATCTCCTCGCGATTGATATCCAGCTTCGCCAGCCGGCTCTCGTAGTAAATCGGCACTGTCGCCTTGTCATCGACCGCATCCTGGATGTCGTAGATCGACACGTAATCGCCGAAGACGCCGCGCGTGTCCCGATCCTCCAGCGCGATCGGCGTGCCAGTGAAGCCGATGAACGACGCATTCGGCAGCGCGTCGCGCATGTGCTTCGCATTGCCGAAGACATACTCGCCCGTCTTCGTATTCAGCCGCCCCTTGAGTCCGTATTGGCTGCGATGCGCCTCGTCGGAGATCACGACCACGTTGGCGCGGTTGCAGAGAATCGGGTGTCCCTTCTCGCCCTCGGTGAGCGAGAACTTCTGGATCGTCGTGAAAATGATGCCGCCCGATTTCCGCGCTGCCAGCATCTCGCGGAGCTGTTCCCGGCTCTCCGCCTGCTCCGGCGTCTGCTTGAGGAGATCCTTCGCCGCGCTGAATTGCTGGTAAAGCTGCCCGTCGAGATCGTTGCGATCCGTCACCACCACCAGCGTCGGGTTGTTCATCTCCGACTGCTGCAAAAGCTTCCCCGCGTAGCAGCACATCGAGATGCTCTTGCCCGAGCCCTGCGTGTGCCAGAAGACACCCGCCTTGCGCGAGCCGGGCTCGACCACCTTCCCATACGTCGCCCGCTCTTCCTTCACCCGCGCGCTTTGCTCGGTCGCCGAGGCAATGAGCGTCACGCGCACCGCCTCCCGCACGCCGTGGAATTGATGGTAGCCCGCGATCTTCTTGATCAACGCGTCGCCGTCCTGCTCGAAGAGCACGAAGTAGCGGAGGTAATCGAGAAACAGGTCGGGCCGGAAAAAGCCCTTCACGACATTCTCCAGCTCGAACTCCACTTGTGGCTTGTCGTTCTCGTTCGCGCGCGTCCGCCACGGCATGAACCACTCCGGCGTCGCCGTCAGCGCGCCGACCCGCGCGTTTATCCCATCGCTCACTACCAGCGCTTCGTTGAAGACGAGCAGGTCCGCGATCTCCTCCTTGTAGGTCTGGAGCTGCTGGTAGGCCTTCCAAATGTCCGCATTCTTGTCCGCCGGATTCTTCAGCTCGATGATCCCGAGCGGCAGCCCATTGACGAACGCCACGAGGTCCGGCCGCCGCGGCTTCTTCGTCCCGGTAACGGTAAATTGATTCATTACGAGGAAGTCGTTGTTCGCCGGATTCTGGAAATCGATGAGCTGTGCGTGATCCGTCTCTTTGTCACCCGCCGCATTGGTGAACTCGATCTTCACCCCATCCATCAGCAGCCGGTGAAAGGCGCGGTTGTTCCGCGGCAGACTCGTCTCCGTTGGCGTCGTGACGACATGCACGACTTCCTCCACCGCCGGAGGCGGCAGCTTGGGATTCAGCCGCTGCACCGCCGCCGCCAGTCGTCCGCTGAGAGCTACCGTCCGAAAATCCGCCCGCTCTGGTGTCACCCCCTCCGGCGCAAGATCGGCGCCGTTTGCGTAGTTCCAGCCCGTATCCTGAAACCACTGGATGGCGAGCTGTTCAAGTTGATCCTCCGTGATCATGTCTCCAGCGGCTTTTCCCGCACCATGGACAGCTCTGGTGAGGGATTTCGCGGAGGGTCCACCTGCACGATTCGTCCATCCCGCCAGATCGTCACCTTTCGCCCGGCCCGGGCATGTTCATCCAGGACTGCGGCAATGGAGGCTTTCAAGCCGAGGTCGATCTTCATTCGCAACTGCTTCTTTTCTTCAGGCGTCATCACGAACAGCTCATTTTCCTCCGTGATCACGCAGGAACGGGAAGCGACTCGCTAAATTGAAGTTTCACCCAACCGAGCATCTCCAGATTCCGAATCGCCTCGGCCAGACTGCCCTGTTTTCCCTCGTCTTTCCTCCACACCTTCTTCCACTCGAGGATGTAGTCGAAGAGATCCTGTTCCGAAACCTTGTCGGGAGTGCGCTCCTTTTTCAGAGTCTGTACCGCGTAGATCACCGTCGCGACTTCTTCAGCCTGATCGGTGTTTTTGATCCGGCTGAATAAATCGACCGTCTTGTCGATCTTCCGGCGAAACGGCTTCAAGTCTTCCGCGAGCTTCTCGCGCGCATTCCGGTATTCCGGCCCCACTCTCAAGGCCGTCATCTGTCCGAGTTGCTGCTCGATGATCCAATTGTTATTCGCGAGCACATTGATCGCCTCTTTCACCTCGGTTGCGAAAGGGCCGTAGCTGCTTTTCTCAAATTGAAAGCCAGTTTCCACGCCCTGCTTCGTAAGGATGTAGCAAATCTTCTGAAAGATCGTGCGCCCGACCGGGTTCGCATAGGGCTGCTGCTCCAGTTCGAAGATCACTTCCACGAGCGCCGCCCACTCAGGCTTCAGCTTCTCGCGCCTTCTGCCCTTCACCAGAAACTCCGCCTGCTGGTCCGCGGCGAGATACTCCGGTTTCACCTGCGCCGCCGGAGTCCCGTAGGGTGCGTAAACCTCCACCGGAATACCGAGCTTCGAGAGCTTGTGATACATCAGAGGTCCCACGGAGGACCACTCAAGCCCGCCGTTGCCGCAACCCAGCGGAGGGAAAGCCACCGAAATAATTCCCCATTCCTCGAAGTG
>JACCZQ010000115.1 GCA_013695905.1 Chthoniobacterales bacterium | reverse complement strand
GCCAGATTCTGAGCCATGCCTTGTCGCCCTTCAGCGATGCGAGAGAAGCTGCGAGCGCCAGCAGCGGCACCAGCGCGAGCGCGGAACCAAAAAGCACCGCCAGCTGCGGAACGTTCTCCGTGAACTCAGATCCTGCGAGCAGCAGTCGCGTCATCGGCCAGAGACCGACGCGATGGTGCATCGTGATCGGGCGCGCCTCCTGGAGCGTGAGAAAAAAGTAAAAGCCTCCGTCCCACGCCAGCACGCCACCTGCCGCCACGACAGCGGCAAGGCCGGCGCAGGCGAGCACCAGCACGAGCGCGGCCTCTCGGAGCGGCAGCCGGAAAGACAAAGGCGAAACGCGTCGGCTGAGGTGCAACCCGGAAGTTATCCAGGAAAGCACGGGAACCGGCAAGGTGAAGCTGTCGCTGCGGCTCTGCGACCCGCTCCGTGTGCGAGCAAGCCCTCCCGCGCCCCTTTTGCCTTTGCAACAGGAGAGCCGCTGGCTACCTTCGGCATCCCCGATGCGCAGGCTTATAATTCTGATTTTTGTCCTCGTTTCCGGGGCGATGCACGCGCAGGTGGCGGAGAACGCCTCCCTCCGCGGTCAGCCCATTGAGATCACCGCCAGCGGCGGCACCCAGTACGATGGCGGCGTCGCCACCGCCCGCGGGAACGTCGCCATTCACATTGGCGACACCGACATCTACTCGGATTACGCCACCTACGACACCAGCACGAACATCGTCCGCGTCGAGGGAAACGTCCGCATCTACCGCGGCACGGAGTTTTTTGTCGGCGACCGCGGCACCTACAATACTGAGACGAAGGCGATCAACGCAGAGATCCTTCGCACCACCGATTATCCGTTCCTGATCGGCGGCGAAAGCGTCACCTCACTCTCGGAAAACGCGAAGCTCGTGCAGAAAGGCAGCTTCACGACGCACGACTCGGCCACGCCCGATTTCCAGGTGCGCGCCACCACCGTCCGCATCTACGAGAACGATCGCGTGATCATGAAGAACGCCACGTTCTACGTCGGCAAAGTGCCCATCTTCTATTGGCCCTACCTTTATCAATCGCTCGACGATTCGTTCAGCTTCGTCCTCTCGCCCGCCTACATGACCATCTGGGGGCCCTCGGTGCTGGGCCGCGTCACCTTTCCGATCGCGAAAAACATCACCGGCACCGTGCGGCTGGATTACCGCGCACGGCGCGGACCAGCCATCGGCTTCCAGCCGGAGATCGTTTACGGGAAAAACAACACCAGCTACGCCAAGATCCGCACCTACCTGGTGCAGGACGAAAATCCCACCATCAATCGCACCTCTCTCCCGCGCAGCGATTTCCCCGATCGCCGCTATCGGCTCTCGGTCGAGAACCGCACCAACTTCACGCGCGCTCTGCAGGGCACCGCCCGGATCTCGAAGCTGAGCGACGCGTTCATGCTGCAGGACTTCTTTCAGGGCGAGTTTCGAGTCGATCCCGTGCCGGACAATTTCGTCGCGCTCACGCAAACCAACCCGCGCTACACCCTCACCGCGTTCACGCGCTTCCAGGTAAATACCTTCCACGAAGTCACGGAGCGACTGCCGGAGATCGCGCTCGATATCACTCGTCAGCCGATCTTCAACACCGGCATCTTCTACGAAGGCGAAGCCAGCCTCTCGAACCTCCGTCGCAGTTTTCCCAGCGGCTCCTTCAACCAGGATTACGAAGCGCTCCGGCTCGACACGTTCCATCAATTCCTCTACCCGCAGACCTACTTCGGCTGGCTCTCGGTCGTGCCGCGGGTCGGCGTGCGCGGCACCTACTACAGCGAAACGCGCGATCTTCAGACGACCATCTTCACCCCCAGCAGTAATCCGCTCATCCCCGATTTCCTGATCCCGCCGCCGAACCAGCTCGAGCCGTGGCGGCGTGGTGGCGATCGCTTCCGCACGGTGGTGAATGCCGGTGTCGAGGCCTCCTTCAAGGTCTCCCGCACCTGGGAGCAGGCGCAGAGCCGCGCGCTCGGTCTCGATGGACTACGGCACATCGCGCAGCCGTTCACGAATTTCTCCTACGTCACCGGCAACAACATCAGCCCGGCCGAGATTCTACAGTTCGATCGCTACCAGCCTTCCACACAGCTGCGGCCGATCGATTTCCCGCAGTTCACCTCCGTCGATACGATTGCCAACTGGACCATCGCCCGCCTCGGACTCCGTAATCGTCTGCAGACCCGCCGGGACGACACCACGATCAACTGGATGGAGCTGGAGACATATTTCGATGTCAACTTCGACAACCCGTACGACCGCACCAGCTTCTCGAACATCCACAATCGGGTCCGCTTCAACCCCGTCCCGTGGGTGTCGCTCGGCGTTTACACTCAGCTGCCGCTGCTCGCCGACGGTTTCACCGAGGTGAACACCGACATCGGGTTCAAACCCACCGCCAATCTCCAGCTGAACTTCGGCCACCGGTTCCTGGATGAGAACCCGTTCTTTCCCGACAGCAGCCTCTACTTCCTGAGCGGCTACTATCGGATCAACGATCACTGGGGAGCCGGTGCCTATCTGCGCTACGAAGCGCGCACCGGCTTTGTCGAGGAACAGCGCTACTCGGTCTATCGCGATCTCACCAGCTGGGTCGCATCGCTCGGCACCGTCATCCGGAACAATGGCGGCGTGAAAGAATACGGCGTGCTGCTATCCTTCACCTTGAAAGCGCTGCCCAAGGTCGGATTCGATCTCAATTTCGATCCCGGCGCGGCTGGTGGCGAACGCCAGCAGGGCGTCGCGGTCCTCCCCTGAGCCGCGGTCGGGGATCGCCTTGCAATTTCCCTGCTTTAACCGTTCGTTCAGCCCCTGCGGCTAAGTCGCCGCTTCTCTATCATGGATCTATCAATCATTGGCTCCGGCTATGTCGGCCTCGTCACCGGCGCGTGCTTCGCGGACGTGGGCCATAACGTTATCTGCGTTGACAACGACCCGCGCAAAATCGAGGCACTCCGCGCCGGGAAGGTGCCCATCTACGAGCCGGGGCTGGAGGAAGTCATCCACCGCAACGTCGCGGCCAAGCGCCTGCGGTTCACCGGCAGCATCCAGGACGGCGTCGAAAACTCACAGGTGGTCTTCATCGCCGTCCCCACCCCGCAAGCCGCGGACGGTCATGTCGACCTCAGCTTCATCGAGAAAGTCGCGCGCGAAATCGCCGGCGTCCTCCACGATTACCGCGTCATCGTTGACAAAAGCACCGTCCCCGTCAAAACCGGCGCGAAGGTGGCGGAATCCATCAAGCGCTACAACAAACACGGCGCCGATTTCGACGTCGTGAGCAATCCCGAGTTCCTCCGCGAAGGCTGCGCCGTGGCGGATCTGATGAAGCCGGATCGCATCGTGATCGGCGCGCAGAGCGAACGCGCGATCGATCTGATGAAGAAAATCTACGAGCCCTTCATGGCGCCGATTCTCGTGACCGACATCTACAGCGCCGAGCTTATCAAGCACGCCGCCAACTCATTTCTCGCGCTCAAGATTTCCTACATCAACGCCGTCTCCGCCATCTGCGAAGCCAGCGGCGCGGATGTGGAGAAGGTCGCCGACGGCATCGGCATGGATCGCCGGATCGGACGCAATTTCCTGAATGCAGGGATCGGCTACGGCGGCTCCTGTTTCCCGAAAGACATCGCCGCCTTCATCAAGATCAGCGAGCAACTCGGCGTCCCCTTCGACCTCCTGAAAGAGGTGCAGCGCATCAACGCGGGGCAGAAGGATCGTTTCCTCAGCGCCATTCGCGAAGCGCTCTGGGTCCTGCGCGAGAAGAAGATCGCGGTCTGGGGTCTCACCTTTAAACCGGATACCGATGACATCCGCTCCTCCGTCGCGATCGACCTGGTCGCCGACATGCTGCGCGAAGGGGCGCACGTCAGCGTCTATGACCCGAAAGGGATGGAGAAAGCGCGCGAGGTCAGCGAGATCGCCGGCGCCACCTTCTGCAATTCTCCGCTTGAAGCCGTCGCAGGCGCTGAGGCGCTGGTGCTCGCCACCGAGTGGAGCGAGTTTGCCAACGTCGATCTCGCCGCCGTGAAAGAGAAGATGACCACGCCGATCATCTTCGACGGTCGCAACCTTTTCGATCCCCAAACCATGGAGACACTCGGCTTCCGTTATCACTCCATCGGCCGCCACCCGGTGAACTGCTAAAGCGGAGAGGCGACCCTCCTGTCGCCTGTCATATGACGGCCCGCGCCACCGCCCTGGCAGCTCTGCACAGCTGGCGCAGCGGCCGGGCCTTTGCCGACGCGATCCTCCAGCAACAGCTGAATCGCAGCACGTTGAGCGCGGCCGATCGCGGCTTCGCCACGGAGCTGTTCTACGGCGTGCTGCGAAACCTCACCCTCCTCGATTTCTGGATTGCGCAGCTCCGTTCCGGCTCGCTCGATCGCGAGTCTCGCGACGTGCTGCGCCTCGGCCTTTACCAGCTCTTCCTCCTCCGCACGCCGTCGCACGCCGCCGTCTTCGAGACGGTCGAGCTGGCTCATCGCCGCAGCCGTTCTCTGATCAATGCGGTGCTGCGGAACGCCACCCGCCGCGCCGATGAGCTGCAACAGGTGGCCGACGCAGAAAGCCTCGCCGTGCGCCGATCGCACCCGCAGTTCCTGCTCGAGCGCTGGAGAGCGGCCTTCGGCGAAGAAGCGACGGAACGCCTCTGCGATTGGAATAACCAGCCGGCGCAGATTTACGCTCGCGTCCATAGCCTCACGACCACCGCAGAACAGTTCCGTGAAAAACATCCCGACGCGGAGCCGGTGGAGCACGCACCGGAGTTCCTCCGCCTCGCGAGTGTGCCCGCCGCAGACCTCGCCGCCGGGGCCTGCTACATCCAGGACCCAAGCACCGCCCTCGCCTGCCGGCTCCTCGATCCTCAACCCGGCGAAACCGTGCTCGACGCCTGCGCCGCGCCGGGTGGCAAGACATCATTCCTCGCCGCGATGATGCAAAACCAGGGACAGCTGATCGCGTGCGACCGCGAACCAGCACGTCTTCGCACGCTGCAGGAAAACCTGGAGCGGCTCCACGTCAGCAACGCGCAGACGGTGCAGCATGACTGGCGCTCCACCGCCCCCGTCCCCGATCTCCAACCTGGCACGGTCGATCGCATTCTGGTGGATGCGCCCTGCACGAACACCGGCGTCATGCGACGCCGCGTTGATGTTCGTTGGCGGCTGCAGCCGACGGATTTCCGGCGCATGCAGCAGGAGCAGCTCGCAATCGTCGGCGCTGTCCTTCCGTATTTGAAACCGGGAGGCACGCTCGTTTACAGTACCTGCAGCATCGAGCCGGAAGAGAATGAGCAAGTCGTCGAACGCCTCCAGCAACAGTTCCCGTTCCTCGCCCTGCAGGAGCAAGAGTCCGTCCTTCCTTTTCGGGACGCACTTGACGGCGCCTTCGCGGCCAGGCTCCAGCGCACCGGTGAGCAGGATCAGCCATTCGTCCGTTCTGTTCCGCGGACCGGCGGCTCGAATTTTCCAAGGGCCGTGAACGCCTGACGCACAGGCCAACCCGGTTGCACTACTCACCACCGGTGGAATCATTACCCCGCCATGCATGATCCCCGCTTCGACAAACTTGCCCAGCTCCTCGTCGAATACTCCACCCGCCTCAAGCGAAACGAAACCGTCCTCATCGAGTCGTTCGACGTGCCGGATGAGATGACCATCGCCCTCATCCGGGCCGCCCGGAAAGCCGGCGCGCTGCCGTTCACGCAGGTCAATCGCGGCCGCATTACACGAGAGCTCGCCTTGAACGCCGCCGAGCGACAACTGAACCTCACCGCCATTCACGAACTAGCGCGGATGAAAAAAATGGACGCCTATATCGGCCTCCGCGGCAGCCACAACGTCACCGAACTCTCCGACGTGCCGCCGGACCAGATGAAAACCGTCGCCCGAAAAATGCGCCCGGTGCAGGACCAGCGCGTCAAAAAAACGAAGTGGGTGGTGCTCCGCTGGCCCACGCCTTCGATGGCGCAGCTCGCCAGCATGAGCACGGAAGCCTTCGAGAATTTCTACTTCGATGTTTGCACGCTCGATTATCGCAAGCTCCAGCCCGGGATGAAAGCGCTGCAGACGCTGATGGAGAAAACCGACCTTGTGGAGATCAAGGGACCGGGCACAGATCTCCGCTTCAGCATCAAAGGCATCGGGGCCATCATCTGCGGTGGCGACCACAACATCCCTGACGGCGAGGTCTTTAGCTGCCCGGTGAAAGATTCAGTGCAGGGACATGTCACCTTCAATGCTCCGACCATCTATCAGGGCATCGGGTTCGATGGCGTGCGGCTGGCGTTCCGCGACGGAAAGATCGTCGAAGCCACGGCCAACCAGACGGAGAAGCTGAACAAGATTCTCGATTCCGATCCGGGCGCGCGCTACATCGGCGAGTTCTCGTTAGGCTTTAATCCCTACATCCTCTCTCCCATGCGCGACATCCTGTTCGACGAGAAGATCGCCGGCTCTTTCCATTTCACACCGGGCCAGGCTTACGAAGACGCAGACAACGGCAACCGCAGCCAGGTGCACTGGGACATGGTAAATATCCAGCGTCCGGAGTACGGCGGCGGCGAGGTTTACTTCGACGGCAAGTTGATCCGGCGCGACGGCGATTTCATTCCGAAAGAGCTGCGGTCGCTAAACCAAAGCAGCTTCGCAAAGAGGTAAAGCTGGCGCCAACGCTGCGGGGATCCGTCACGGCTCCGGTCAACGCTGGAGGGACGCCCGCCGTGGCGTCCCTTGATGAATCCGGCAGGGCGACAAACAAAAACGGCCCGCGCTTTGCAACGCGGGCCGCTGTTTGGAATTTTTTTCGCGACTCGATTAAGCGCGCTTCTCTGTCCCAGGAGGGTTCAGCTGCATCACGCTGATCTCGCCATTGCCGCCGAGCTGCACGCTCGTCATCTCGAACACTGGCGCACCTTCCACAGCACTCGGGCCGGTGCCCGGGAGTTGCACGTTCACGTTGCGTGAAGTGGAGTTGAGGATGATCGAGGCGATCTCAAACGAAGGCGAGAACTCCACCGTCGCGATCTGGAAGCCAGCGGTGACGAGCACCGAGGCCTGACCCTGTTGCGAGGGCGTGAGCTGCACCGGGGCGGCGTCGGCGCCTGAGACGAGCTGCAGTCCGGTGATGTTGAACGACGGGGTTCCGACGATGCCCGGGCGCTGCTGCTGGGAAGGCGTGAGGCGGATCATGCCGATGGCATTGCCGGCCAGTTGCACCATTGCGATCTCGAAAGTGACTTGCAGATTCATCGCCGGCTGCGGTTGCTGCGAAGGGGCGAGGCTCATCGTCACGATCTTCGAAGTGGGCTTCAGCTGCAGCGAACCCATCTTGAAAGTCGGCGTGAGCTGCAGCGACGCGATCTCGAAGGAGAACGTGAGCTGCACCGCCGTCTGCATTCCGCCCGGTGCGGGTGCTCCACCCTGCTGTGGCATGGCGCCAGTTTGCATCGCTGGGAATGGCTGTTGCATGCCGGCGGCGGCTGGTTGAGGAGCGACGCCTCCGGGTTGAGGGCCGTGAATGGCTGGGGCGGGTGTGGATTGTGTCGGTTGAGGCATGATATCGGTTTGGGTTGGCTGCTGCTGGGCGATCGGCTCTGCGGGAACGGGTTCCGGCGCAGGCGTCGTGCGGGTCACAGAATGGCGCAGGGCGCCTACACCCGCAAGTGCTGCCGCAATCGCGGAGGCCAGCTGCGGCTCGGGCGGGGCTTCCGCAGTCATTGGCGTCTCGCCAGCCGTGGCGGCGGCGAGATATGGGATTGGCTGGCCTTGGCCGATCGGTTCGTCGATGAATTCTTCCGGCTCGGGTGAAGCGACCGCTTCCACCGGCGCGGTGAACGGCTCCGGCTCCGTGACCTCGGTCGCGGCAGCGGGAGAAAGATCGTCAGTTTCGACTGGAGCTTCGAATGCCGGAGCTTCGAACGTCGCCGGCGCGGCTTCTTCCTCAACCATGTCGAAGGTCCTTTCGACGGTGCCGGGCACGTCCATTTCAGGGGACACTGGCTGGTCGTCTCCCAGTGGTTGTTCGAGTGCGATTGGCTCCTCGATGGCGATCGGCTCCGTGACGGCGGGCTCCTGGGCGGTTGCCATTGCTCCGGCAAATGACATTGCGGCAGGGGCTGGCTCCGCGAAGAACGCTGGCGCAGGAGCAGCTGTCTCGGCCGTGGCGATTACGCCCTGCGGCTCGCCGACACCCTCTGCAAAAGCCTGCTCGCTCGGCACGTCAAAGGTCTCCGATTGCACAAAGGCGGGCGCGGGTGCGCTCACCGCACCTGCAACGGCGGCGCTGTGGCCATTGCCATGGCCATTCGTGTAGCCACTGCTCTGCTCACCACCGTGGCCATTGCCGTACGAACGTCCTCCCCCTTTGCCCACCGGCATCACCGCGCGGCGGAGAGCCGGCTCAGAGGCCCGGAGCTGCAGGGAGACCTGCGGCGGCCCACCGGCCAAACGGGTCGGCCCGACTAATTGTTCGATCGCTCCACCGGCGACGGGTTCGCTCTCGTCGCCGGCATCTCCCATCGGAGCGGCGGCAGTGCGAGTGGCGGTAGATTTCGAGAAACGGCGGCGAAGTTCCGGGATCATAAAATACAATCCGGTCAGGAGCAGGATGCCGGCCAGCACGAGCACCAGCACCCACATGGTGCTGCCACCACTTAGCTGCTCGAAACGCTGCCCGAGACTCGGCTCCGCCCAGTCGCGCACGGTCGCAGGGGCCAGAGCCGTAGCAGGGCTCGCTGCCGCACCGGCGGGAGCTTCTTCACCAGTGGAAGGGGCTCGTGCGACGACTGGCTGGGCGGCGGCCGGTGAAGCCGTCGAGGCGACCGGGGTTTCAACACTCGGAGAGGCGGCCGCTCCGATCATGCTCGAGGCGCCGAGAGTTTCATCGGCCCCGGAAGTGATCGCTTCCATTCCGGGCACTTCCGTGCTCGGCTCCGCGGCCAGGCTGCTCAGCGGGTCGGCAGCCGTCGGCGCGCGATCATTCTGCGCCAGCGTGACCGCCGGGATCGGCGTGGGCTCGATCGCCGGGGCCGTGTCGCCCGGCTGCGGCGTCGCTTCGGCGACGACTGGCGCGGCCGGTTCGGCGGCACTGCTCTGCAGCCAGCCCAGATCGTAGAACGCATCCGAAAAAACACTGTTCAGCGCGGCCGGATAAATCTTCCGCGCGGAGTTCACCCAGTCATTCGCCTTTGCGATGTTATTGTCCTTAAACTCGCGCGCGGCCTGCGCGTAATAGAGCGCCGGCGTGTCGCCGGTGAATTGAAACTGCTCCCGCATTTTGTCGGCGCGAGCGTCCTGCCCCTCGAGCAGATAGGTCAGATAAACCTTGTATTTCAGGAGCTGTGCCGCGCGATCC
Source organism: Chthoniobacterales bacterium (assembly GCA_013695905.1). Lineage (GTDB taxonomy): Bacteria > Verrucomicrobiota > Verrucomicrobiia > Chthoniobacterales > UBA10450 > JACCTI01. The sequence goes on along the minus strand of JACCZQ010000115.1, from coordinate 4,834 downwards.
TTGTCGGCTCCCGTCGTGGTGCTGAAAAGAGCTTCGAAACGCTCCCGCGCTTTCGCGTATTCGCCTTTCCGGAACGGCACCTGGGCGAGGTTGTATTGCGCATCACGGAACTTCGGATCCGCCTGGGCCGCTTTCTGGAATTCAGCCTCGGCCGCATTGTAATCCTTCTGCTCGAGCAGAATCTCACCCCGCAGATTAATGATCGCTGTCTGGTTCGGATCGGCGGCCTCGGCTTCATCGACCAGCTTCCGCGCCGCCGTGAAATCACGCTGCTGCAGCGCCTGCTCTGCTTCTTCCATTTTCGCCCGCGCGAAAGCCTTTGTCTGCTCCGCCCGCTCCGCCGCTGAGCTCAACTCCAGCGCCGCGCGCGTTTGACCCGCCGGTTTCTCGAGCCAGCCAATCGTGTAAAGCGACTCCGCGAAAAGTTTGTTCAACTGCGGCGAGAACGCTTTCTCCGCGCGCGTCAGCCATTCCTTCGCGTCGTTCTGTTCTTTCTTGCTCAGCGCGATCGCTGCATTCGCGTAATGCACCGCCGGCATGTCCGGTGTGAGCTCGAACTGGGCGATCATTGATTGCACCATGTTCTCCTTCCCCTCCATCAGGTGGGTGAGGAGAATCTTGTACTGGATCAGCTGCGTCGCTTCTCCCTGCAGATCGGAGGCATTCTCCGAGAGTAAATCCTGAAAACGCTGCCGCGCTTCCGGCCATTGTTTCTGCAGGAACGGAACTTCCGCGAGATTGAAACGCGCATTCCAGAATTTCGGGTCGGCGGCGAGCGCCTTGCGCAGCGCAGCCTCAGCCTTGTCGTATTCCTGCTGGCGCATCATGATCACGCCGCGCAGGTTCTGCGACTCGGCGAGATCCGGCTGGCGCGCGTCGATCGCGTCGAGATCCTTTAGCGCCTGCTCGTAATTATTGGCATCGAATTCCCCGAAAGCCTTGTTATACATCCCCTCCAGTTCTGTCTTGGATGGTGAGACGCCGCTCGCCGCAAACGAGCAGAGCACTAGAACCATGATTGTCGCGATTTTCCGAATGTTCATTACTGCTGCGATACAACGGCCACGGACGTTTTCTGACAAGCCAAAACTTGGCCGCAAGGCTTTGCCTGACTCGTCGAAGCGGGAAATGCGCCCGGCCGCTGCAACGCTCCGCCTTCTCCCATGACACCCGCAGCTAAAGTCCACTCCACCGGCGAGATGGAGTGGCCGGTCTGGAAGCCGACCATCCGTGCCACCCTTTGCTTCGTCGTGCGGCGCGGCGAAGTCCTCCTCATCCGTAAAAAGCGTGGTTTAGGAGCAGGTAAAATCAACGGCCCGGGCGGAAAAATCGATCCCGGTGAGACCGCGCTGGAATCCGCCGTGCGCGAGACCTTCGAGGAGCTGTGCGTCACACCGCTCGAGGTTCGCGAAGCCGGCGAGCTCTTCTTTGAATTCCGAGACGGCATGCGTCTTTACGGCGTTGTCTTCATCGCCTCCGACATCGACGGCACCGCGCAGGAGACCGCCGAAGCGGTGCCGCTCTGGACGCCGCTCGACCAAATTCCGTACGACGAAATGTGGGCCGACGATCGCCACTGGCTCCCCATCGCCTTGCGCGGAGAGAGCTTCCGCGCCTGCTTCGAATTCGATGGCGACGTCCTCCTCCGCCGCCGCGTCGAAGTGGTCGGGTGACGGAGAGGCGACACTCCTGTCGCCTGTCTTCCATCTCGATTCACGCGCCAAGAGAATCGCCTCTCCCGCGATTCCGATTCCCGATCAAGCGCAGCCCTTCCAGCGTCAGCCCCGGATGCACCGCCTCGATCTCCGGCAGCCGCCGGGCGATCAACTCCGCATAACCACCGGTCGCCACCACCCGCACTTTCCGCCGTGGAAAAGACTCTTCGCGAATCCGCGCGAGGATCTCCCGCACCAGCCCGCGATATCCGTACACCGCCCCCGACATCATCGCCGCGCGCGTGCTGCGCCCGATCGCCATCGCCGGCTCGCGCAAGGTTAGCTTCGGCAGCAACGCCGTCCGTTGATAAAGAAAACTCGTCATCGACTCCAGCCCCGGCGCGATGACACCGCCGATGTAATTTCCTTCCGCCGAGACCACATCGAACGTCACCGCCGTGCCGAAATCCACCACGATCGCGGGGCAGCCGTAGAGCTCCCGCACCGCCGCCGCGTTCGCCAGCCGATCCGCGCCGATCGTCTCCGGATGCGGGTATTCGACCCCCACCCCGAGATCGCAGTTCGCATCGATGAACAGCACGCGCGAGCTGCTCCACAATCTCGCGATCACCGAATTCTTCGCCGGCACCACCGACGAGACAATCACCGTCCCCACCGCGCGTCCCGCCGTGAACTCCAGCAGCGCCGCGCGCGAAAGCTCCTTCGTCCGCACCCGCGCCGGGCGTCCCACCTTCGAGCGGGTCGAGCACGCCAGCTTCGTGTAGGAATTGCTGATATCGATCAGCAGGTAATCGGCTTTGCGTTTGGCCATCGCGAGCGGCGGCAGCATCGCCGCCTAACGAGCCGCTACATGGCCCCCTCGCCAGCGTCAAGTCCGCCTTCGGACGGACTCGTCCATTGGCGAGCTTGCGACGCTTCTCGCCCGCACGTACCCTCGCCGCGTGAAGCCACTGGTGCATCGTCCCCGCCGCCTGCGCAGCTCCGCCGCGCTGCGTAATCTTGTGCGCGAGACGAAACTCACCGCCCACGATTTCATCCTCCCGCTCTTCGTCAGCGAAAAGGTCGAAACGCGACACCAGATCGCCAGCATGCCCGGCGTGGAGCAGCTCTCCATCGCCGCCGCCGTCGAAGAAGCCAAACAGGCGCTGCAGCTCGGCCTCCAGGCGGTGCTGCTCTTCGGCATCCCGGCGAGCAAAGACGACGCCGCCACGGCCGCCTTCGCGGAAAACGGCATCGTCCAGCAAGCCGTCCGCGCCATCAAAGCCGCCGCCCCCGGGCTGGTGGTGATCACCGACGTTTGCCTCTGCGAATACATGAGCCATGGCCATTGCGGCGTCACGCGACGCGACGGCGAACATTTCCACGTCCTCAACGACGAAACCGTTGCGCTGCTCGCAAAAACCGCCGTCTCCCACGCCACCGCCGGTGCCGATCTCGTCGCGCCGAGCGACATGATGGATGGCCGCATCGGTGCAATCCGCCACGCGCTCGATGAGGCGGGGCATCACGACACCGGCATCATCAGTTACGCGGTGAAGTTCGCCTCCGTCTTCTACGGCCCCTTCCGCGAAGCGGCAGAAAGCCCGCCGCAATTCGGCGACCGCCGCTCCTATCAAATGGATCCGGCAAACGCCGCCGAAGCTCTCCGCGAAGCCGCCCTCGACGTGGAGGAAGGCGCCGACGTGCTCATGATTAAACCAGCTACGCCTTACCTCGACATCGTGTGGCGGGTGCGGGAGCGCTTCGGCAAACCGACCGCGGTGTATCACGTCAGCGGTGAATTCGCGATGGTCAAAGCCGGCGCGGAGAAAGGCTGCTTCGAGGAACGCGCCGCGGTGCTCGAGATCATGACCTCCCTGAAACGAGCAGGTGCCGATCTCATCGTCACGTATTGGGCGAAGGAGCTCGCCGCATGGACGCGCAGCTGACGTCGAAGCGCGGCGAAACAGAAACGCACCGGCGCTTGAAACGCCTCGCCGTGCTCTGGGCGCAGGCGCAGGGCTACAGCGCCTGCGCAGCGGAAGTGAGCCTGCCGAGGTGCCGGTATCGCGCCGATGTGGCAGGCTACCGCGCACGCGGAGCGGATGGCGGTGTGACGGCTATCTTCGAATGTAAACAGGTGCTCTCCGATCTGCGGCGCGACAACTGCCACACCGCCGCCGCACGCGAACGCCTGCAGACGGTCAACCGCCGTCGCGAAATTCTGGAGAAACATCTGCGCGTGCATTACCCCACCCTGCGCGGCGGTGAAACGCTCTTCCCGGAGTTCGACTCGCATGATTTCGCCGCCATCGAGCACCACGCCTACCGCCGCGTGGTGAGCGAACTCTCCGCCCTGCAGAAGCGGTTGAAAGGCGCCACGAAGTTCGAATCTCTCACCCGCTATCGTTGCGCGAATCTGTTCTTTCTCGTCGTGCCTAACGAGTTATACCGCGAACCGGAGCTGCCCCTCGGCTGGGGCGCACTGGTGGAATGTGATGGGGCTCTCACCCTCCGCCGCAAACCCGTTTGGCACGACAGCTCCGCCGACCAGCGTCTGCGCTTCCTCCAGCGCATTGCTGTAGCGGGCACGCGCCAGCTGAACCGCCTGCTGGAGATCGACTTCGAAGAAGTGCAGACGCTGCGGCAGCGCCTGTAGCTGTCGCCCTATGGGCGACACGGGTATGTGCTCACGTCTCGCCCGCGGCGCAGCACATACCCGTGCGTCCCACAGGGACGCAGCTACAGCCTCAGCCTTTCCGCACCAGCAGATTGCGCCCGGTCATTTCCGGCGGCTGTTTAAGTCCGAGCAGCGCGAGCAGCGTGGGCGCCACATCCGCCAGGATCCCGCTCTCCACGCGGAACTGCTCTGCATCCTCGGCAGCATAGATCAGGTGCACGAGATTCGTTGTATGCGCAGTATTCGGCGAGCCATCTGCGTTCCGCATCTGCTCGCAATTCCCATGATCCGCCGTGATCAAACACCGCCCACCTAACGAGAGCGTTTTCTCCACCACCTGCCGCACGCAACCATCAATCGTCTCCACCGCCTTCACCCCCGCCTCTACGACACCAGTGTGCCCCACCATGTCCGGATTCGCGAAGTTCAGGATCACCAGATCATGCTCCGGCAACAATTCGAGCGCGCGCCGCGTTACTTCCGGCGCACTCATCTCCGG
>JACCZQ010000237.1 GCA_013695905.1 Chthoniobacterales bacterium | reverse complement strand
ATGCAGATCGCCATCCTCGTCGAGCAAATGCGACGCGAAGGCTACGAGGTCATGGTCTCGCGTCCGGAGGTCATTTTCCAGCGGGCAGAGGATGGCACCCTGCTCGAGCCGCTCGAGAATCTTTACGTCGAGGTGCCGAACGAGAATCTCGGCGACGTGCTGCAATCCATTGCCAACCGCAAAGGCGAAGTCACCGGCATGGACCACCACGCCACACGCGTTGCGGTCGAGGCGATCATTCCGACGCGCGGCCTGATCGGATTCGAGAGCGATCTCGTGAATCTCACCCGCGGCGAAGGCATGATGAGCCATCTCTTCCGCGAGTATGCGCCGTTCAAAGGTGAAATCGAAGGTCGCACCCGTGGCGTCATGATTTCCATGGAGCCGGGCACCAGCACCGCCTACGCCTTGAACAACATCCAGCTGCGCGGCCGGCTTTTCATCGGGCCGCAGGAGGAGATCTATTCCGGGATGGTCGTCGGCGAGAATTCCCGTCCTGAAGACCTGCCGGTGAACCCGTGCAAGGCGAAGCATCTCACGAACATGCGCAGCCAGGGTGACGGCAAAGGCATCCAACTGGAAGCGCCTGTGAAGATGAGTCTTGAGCGTGCGATCGAGTACATCGGCCCCGACGAGTATGTCGAGGTCACTCCGAAGTCGCTCCGTCTCCGCAAGCGGGTGCTGGACGCCACCGCCCGCAAGCGCGCCGCGACTGCAGTAGCAGCCTAACCGTCGCGCCTCCGGGCGCAGAAAATTGAATCGGGGGAATCACCGGACAGAATGTCCGGTGGCCGCACAGCCACAATGGCTGTGTTCCGCGCTCTCCTCCCCCGCGACGGCGACAATAAAATTCCGGGAAGCGCAGGCTGCCAGCCGGTGCCACTCAGCGCGCGCCCAACCAAACAGCACCCGATCCCGCTCCCCATCCGACGCCCGACCACTCCCAAAGCCTGTCTCGGCAGAATGCCTCAACCAGCACGCTACAAGCGTGCGCTCCCCGGGGCGGGGAAAACCGCGCGCTCACACCTGCAGACATTGACAATCTCCCCCCGCTACAGTTGAATTCCCTCGTCAGCTCGCCTCCTCGAACAGTTCTCCTCGAGGCGCTCCGCTTCCGGAATTTCTCCGTGAACCAAAGGTGACCAGCGACTGCCGTTAAACCGAACTCATCCGGACGCATGGCCGGACACAGCAAGTGGTCCAAAGTAAAGCGCTCGAAAGGCGCTCTTGACGTCAAACGCGGTGCCCTTTTCAGCAAGCTCGCGAAGGAAATCACCATCGCCGCGCGTATGGGCGGCAGTGATCCAGCCGGGAACGTCCGCCTCCGCAGCGCGATCCTCTCTGCCCGCGCGCAGAGCATGCCAAACGACAACATCGAGCGCGCCATCAAACGCGGGACCGGCGAAGGCGAAGAAGCCACGCACTACGACGAAATCATCTACGAAGGCTACGCGCCCGGCGGTGTCGCGGTGCTGGTCGAAGCCGCCACCGACAACCGAAACCGCACTGCCGCCGAGATGCGGCTCATTTTTAGCAAAAATCACGGCAACCTCGGCACGAGCGGGAGCGTTTCCTACATGTTCCATAAAAAAGGACATATCACCGTGCCGCGAGACGCGATTGAAGAAAAACGCCTGTTCGAGCTGGCGCTGGAATCTGGGGCGGAGGAGTTGACAACGGAGGATGAGCAGTATGTTATTCTCACTTCCCACGATCAGCTCTACGCAGTAGCTGAGGCGCTCAAACACGCAGGTGTCACCAGCAGTGGGCAGAAGTTTACTTTCATTCCCGACACGACAGTTCCTGTCGTCGATGAGGCCACCGCGCTCCAGGTATTGCGGTTGTGCGAGAGCCTCGAGGACGACGACGACGTTCAACACGTCTATTCCAATCTAGATATCCCCGACGAAGTGCTGGCGAAGTTGCCGGCTTGAGTAGCTGAGTTCCGGTCTGCCCGACGTGTGTCGCGCGCCCGTGCCCGGCCCGTTTCACTTATGAGCGAAGAATCAGATAATCAGCAGGCTTCCGGATCGAAGCCCGCCGCCGCCCGTCGTCGCCGTCCACCTCGCCGCCGCGCGCCGCGGAGGAAAAACGAGGAACCAGCCGACCGCGCCGCCGTCGAGCGCCTCGAAAATGGGAACTCCGGAGGAGGCGAGCAGACGCAGGTCCGCAGCGAAGATCAGGAAGGCCAGGGCGGCGGAAATCGCGGCCGCCGGCAGGATTCTGACGATTCTCGATCCGACCACCACAGCGACTCCGTCCTCGACTCGCCAGACAGCGGCGCGGCCGAGATTGCATCGACCGCAGTGGAGAAGGGGCAGCTCGGCAACGACGAAAGAGCTGAGACACTCTCTCCGCGAGAAGCATCTGAGGCCGTCGCGACTCCGCCGGAGAACGAACGCCGTTTCCGCGACCGCGATCGGGACAGAGATCGTGACCGCAACCAAGGCTCCTCCAACGGCGACCGAAACCAGCAGCAGCAACAGCCGGTCGAGCTGGAGTTCGGCGAAGGGATCATCGAAATCTCCGGCAAAGGCTTCGGCTTCCTCCGCGATCCGAAACGTAATTTCGTCCAGACGCCGCAGGACATTTTCGTCACGCCGGAGATCGTCCGCCGCTTCGCCTTGCGCGATGGCATGTGGGTGCAGGGCGAAACGCGCCGCGGCAATCGCGGACCGCAGCTGATGCGGTTGAATAAGATCAACGACGACGAGCCGACCAAGTACCAAGACCTCGTCCCCTTCGAAGAGCTCACCACCATCAATCCGAACAAGCGCATCAAGCTCGAGACGGTGCCGGATCGCTACACGACGCGCATCATGGACCTAATGACGCCGCTCGGGATGGGCCAGCGCGGCATCATCGTCGCACCGCCGCGCACCGGTAAGACCACGCTGCTGCACCACATCGCGGACGCAGTCACGAAGAACCACCCGGAGATGAAGCTCATTATCCTGCTCGTGGACGAGCGGCCGGAGGAAGTCACCGATTTCCGCCGTTCCTGCCCCGGCGCAGAGATCATGGCCAGCTCGAACGACAGCGACATCAAGAGCCACACCCGCATCGCGCAGCTGGCGATCGAGCGTTCCAAGCGCATGGTCGAAGCCGGCAAGCACGTGTTCATCCTGCTCGATTCCATCACCCGGACCGCGCGCGCGTTTAACAACGCAACCGGCGGCGGCGGCCGCACCATGAGCGGCGGCATCGATGCTCGCGCCATGGAAATTCCGAGAAAGATCTTCGCCGCGGCGCGCAATACCGAAGAAGCCGGCTCGCTCACCATCGTCGCCACGGCGCTGATCGAAACCGGCAGCCGCATGGACGAGCTGATCTTCCAGGAATTCAAGGGTACAGGAAACATGGAGCTCGTGCTCGATCGCAAGATCAGCGACTCGCGCGTCTATCCGGCCGTCGATATTTTCCTCTCTGGCACCCGCCGCGAGGAGCTGCTCCTGCAATCCTGGGAGCTCGAGAAGATCAACCTGATCCGCCGCGGTCTCGCCGG
>JACCZQ010000212.1 GCA_013695905.1 Chthoniobacterales bacterium | reverse complement strand
CGCTCATGCAGGATCATTCTTACGAGGTGGCGATCATCGGCGGCGGGCCGGCGGGCAGCACCGCGGCCGCCCTCCTGGCGCGGGCGGGCCGTCGCGTCGTGGTGGTGGAACGCGACAAATTCCCGCGCTTTCACATCGGCGAATCGCTGCTGCCGTTCAGCATGACGGCGTTCACCCGCCTCGGGCTGCACGAGAAATTCAAACGCGCCGGGTTCATGGAAAAATTCGGCGGCGAAATGATCGGCGCCTGCGGCGACGACAGCGTGAAGTTCTACTTCGGCGACGGTTTCCGCGCGAAGACCGATCGATCGTATCAGGTCACGCGGTCGGAGTTCGACAAGGTGCTGCTCGACCACGCGGCCGAGAGCGGCGCGGTGGTGTGGGAGGAGACGGGCGTGGAACGGGTGGAGTTTACGCAGGAGGAGGTGCGGCTCACGTTGCAGTCGCGCGGAGGTGCGGAAGCACGCCCTGCTGAGGTGCGGGCGAAATATGTGATCGACGCGAGCGGGCGCAACTCGGTGATCGGCTCTCATTTCAAGCTGAAGAAGAGTTACCCGCACCTGCAGAAGCTCTCGCTCTTCGCGCATTACGATGGCGTGGAGCGGCCGGCGGGGCGGGACGGCACCCTCACCCGGATGGTGCGGTCGATCGATCGCTGGTTCTGGAGCATCCCGCTGACGGAGAACCGCACCAGCCTCGGGGTGGTGCTGGACGCTTCTATTTATAAGAGCTCGGGATTGTCGCCGGAGGAATTTCTGCAGCAGGCCATCGAGGAGCAGCCGCGGCTGATGGAACGGATGGAGCACGCGGAGCGCGCCGGCCCGGTGAGTGTGGCGGCGGATTTCTCGTATCGGTGCGAGCGGTTCACGGGCGAGCGCTGGATGCTGGCGGGCGACGCGGCGGGGTTCATCGATCCGGTGTTCAGCAGCGGCGTCTTCCTGGCGGTGCTCGCTGGGGAGCAATGCGCGGATGCGTTGCACGAAGTGCTGGCGCAACCGCGGAAGCAGCGGCGGCTGTTCGCGCGCTACGAGCGGAACATGCACAAGGCGATGGATGTTTACCTGCGCTTCGTGGACGCGTGGTACTCGAAGGAGTTCATCGAGGTGTTCCTCGATCCGCACGATATTATGCAGATCCCGCAGGCGGTGAATGCCGTCCTGGGCGGCAACGTTGGGACCAGCTTTGGGATCCGGTGGCGGATGGCGTTTTTCTATCTGCTGGTGCGGGTGCAGAAATATTTCGCGCTCTCGCCGCGCCGCACGCTGGTGCCGCGGAAACGCACACCGGTGGAAACTTTAGCAGCAGCGTGAGAGGTATGGGTCATATGCGCCCTATCGGACCTATTCTCGCTGCCGTGCTGCTGGTGTTCTGCACCGGCTGCGCCTCCACGCCTTCGCACACTTTCACCGAGCCTGCCGCCAGCGCCTGGCAGACGAAGACGGGGCAGCTCGCCTACACCGATCAGCAAACGTCGATCATCGGCGAGGTGGTGGTGCGCTCCACCCGCGACGGCGATTTTGAGATGACCTTCACGAAGGCCGGTGGCATCACGCTGCTGTCGCTCCGGCAGGATGCGCAATTCGGCCGGATCGAGGGAGTGCTGGCGCGCGGCGGCTGGTCCGGCCCGATCGCCCAGGCGCCGCCGCGGGCGCGGGGCTGGCTGCAGCTGCGGGATAAGATCGTGCACGCCCGCCGCATGGCGACGGTGCGGCACGACGCGGGCGAGCAAACGTTCACACTGCGCTTTTGACCGTCGCGGCTTGAGACGCGAACGTCGCGGTTCGTTCTGCTACTCTCATGCCGCTGCACCAAGCCATTAGCCATCTCGTCACCCGCCGGCGCGGGCTGATGTGGCTGATCGTGGCGCTCCTCGCGGGCATTTCCATCTTCGTGCTGGTCACGCGGATGAAGCTCGACTCCGAGGTGCTGAATCTCCTCCCGAGCGGGTTCGAATCGGTCGAAGGGCTGAAGGTTTACAATCGCGATTTCGCACAGGTGCGGGAGCTGACCTTCGCGCTCTCGGTGCAACCCGGAGACGTCGAGGAGCTGGAGGAGTTTGCCCCCGAATTTGCGGAGATGCTCCGGCAGCAGCCGTGGTGCGCCCGCGTCCTCGCCGGCAGTCCGCTCGAGACTCCGGAAGGAATGCGCGACCTGCAGGGCATGGCGGTGCCGCTGCTGCTCAATCTCGATCCGCCAGCCTTTCACGAGACGATTGCGCTGCTCCAGCCGGAACGAATTCGTGAGCGGCTGCAGCGGCTGCGCGAGGAAATCGAAGCCGGTTCGCCGCGGCCGCAATTCGAGCTGGAGCTGGACCCGCTCGGCGTCATCGCGCCCGCGCTCCGGCCGTTCGCGGAGAATGCCACCGTCGAGGACGACCAGCCGCTCGCCTCGCCGGACGGGACGCTGCGCATTTTCATGGTAGTCACGAATCAGCCAACGCTGAGCGCGTTCGATTCGCACCGGCTGATGGAGGCGGTCAACGCCTTCCGCGTGGAAGCGCAGAAAGGCTGGGAAGGCGCGGGCCCGCTGGAGGTGCTGGTCACCGGCCGGTCGGCGTATGTGGCGGAGATTTCGCTCAGCATGCGGCACGACATCATCGTGACGGTGATCGGCTCGATCGTGCTGGTGGGCGGCGTGTTTTTCATCGGCTTTCACCGGTGGCTGCCGCTCATCGGAATGGGCTTTTCGCTGCTGCTCTGCTGCCTCGTCGCACTCGCGGCCGGGCTCCTGATTTTTGGCGAGCTGAACATGGTGACGGTGGGATTCTGCGCGATCCTGATCGGGCTCGGCGTCGATTTTGCGATTCTGATTTTCGGCAAGTACCAGCAGGCGCGCGACGACGGGTTCGATCACACCGCGGCGGTCGGGGAGGCGGTGCGGAATCTCGGTCGCGCGATCTTTTTCGGGGCGCTGACCACGGCGGTCGGGTTTCTGGCGTTGCTCCTGGCGAACTCCCCCGGCTTTACGCAACTGGGCGTGCTGATCGCGATCGGCATTTTCCTGGCGGGGCTGTTCATGATGACGGTGTTCTTCCTGTTCGTGCCCGCGATCAATGTGCGGGAACGACGGCACTGGCTCTTCTCGGCGGTGAAAAACTACGTCGTCTGGACGGTGCGGAAGCCGGCTATCATGCTCTGGATTTTCGTCCCCGTCCTGCTGCTGCTGACCGCGATTGCGATCTCGCCATGGCCGCCGCTCATCTTCGATGCGAGCACACGCTCGATGGAGCCGAAGGAGAGCGATGCCGGGCATGCGCTCCACACGATCATGAACAAAATGCCGGAACGCTGGGAGCCGGCGATCGGGATCGTGCGGTCGGAGAACGTGCAGCAGCTGCACGATCAATGGCAGAAGGTGGCGGCGCACTGGGGCGCCCTGCAGCAGGCGGGGAAGATCAGGAGCTTCTCGACGCCGGCCGCGCTGGCGCTTTCGCCGCGGCGGCTGGAGGCGAATCGCACCTCGTTAGGCGCGGTGGATCTGGCGGCGGCGCGGCAGGCGCTGGAGACGGCGGTGGCGGAGGAGGGCTTCAGCGCGGAGTCGTTCGCCCCGGGGTTCGCGTTGCTCGACGGACTGGCGGTGGCGGCACAACCGGGCTCGGAGTTGCCCGACTGGCGGACGCTGCTCCCAAAATCGTCGAGCTGGTGGTTCCTGGTGGATCGCTATTTCTCGCACGATCCGCTGCTCACGACCGGGTTTGTGACGACGCACGCGCCGATCACGACGCAGGCGCAGAATGAAATGCTGGAACGCGAGATGCCGGTGGAGGGGGTGCCGCTGACGCTCTCCGGGTGGAGTTTTACCCTGGCGGATCTGGTGCCGTGGTCGCAGCGGCAATTGATCGTGATCAGCGCGTTGATGGCGATTTTTGAAGCGGGGTTGCTGGCGCTTTTGTATCGGGATTGGCGGCTCTGGCTGATCCAGGTGCTGAGCCTCGCGTTTGCGGTCACGGCGATGATCGCGTCGATGAAGCTGCTGGCGATTCCGCTGAATTTGCTGAACGTCCTGGCGTTCCGCCTGGTGCTGGCGGTGGGGGTGGACTACGGAATTTACGTGCTGCTGGTGTGGCAGAAGGCGCGGGAGGTGGAGCACGATGTGGCAGGCGTGATCAAGCCGGTGATCCTCGCGGGGCTGACGGCGATCGCGGGGTTTGGGTCGCTGGGATTGGCCAATAATCCGACGCTGGCGGGGCTGGGGATTGCGTGTGCGTTGGGGATTTTCTGGAGTTTGGCGTGTACGGTGTTCTTTACGCTTCCGGCGACGGCGGCATGGGAGCCGAAGGCGTGGCGCGAGGCTTCCGGGCGGCGACCAGAGGAGATGGAAGATGTATAAATCGATCGCGGTGTGGCTGGTGCTCGGTGTGTTGGGATTGGCGGCAGCCGGAGCTGCGGAAGGGCTGCAGGAGCGGGTGCTGGCGCATGCCCGTACGATCACGGGGGGCGAGTATGCGTTTACCCGCACCGTGCGCACGGAGCAGAGCGGCGGCGAAGGACCGAAAGAACGTGTGATGGTGGAGCGGTTCGATCCGACGAAAGGGGCGGCGAGTCGCTGGACGCTGTTGACGGTGGACGGCCGTGCGCCGACGGCGGAGGAAGCGAAGGCGCATGCGAAGGAGGCGCCGAAGCGGCCGGTGGCCGGATATGCGCGGTTGGCGAACTACATCGGCGCGCCCGCGACGGCGTCGGCAGACGCGAAAGGGCGGACGGTGTTCCGCTTCGCGTCGTTGCCGAAGAATTCTGTGTTGCTGAACAATGTGGATCTCTCCGCGAATTCGACGTGCGAGGCGGTGGTGGATCAGTCCGGCGCGCAGCCCTTTGTGCAGCAGGTGCGGTCCCGGTTGACGAAGCCGACGCGGTTGAAGCTGGTGGCGAAGATCGAGAATCTCGAAGCGGCCACGACGTATCGGTTGATGCCGGACGGTGTGCCGGTGCCGGTGGAGCAAACCTCGGAGATGAGCGGGTCGATGATGGGCAAGGAAGGGCGGATTCGCACTCGCATTTCGTATAGCGATCATCGCCGCGTGGGGCGGTGAGGTGGGCGTGTAGCTGTCGCCCTGTGGGCGACACGGGTATGTGCGTGCCACTCGTGCAAGCGGGAGCACAGATCCGTGCGGCGCATAACGCCGCAGCTACAGGAAGGGAGCAGCCAAAAGGGTTGCCCCGCGCGAACAAATTGCGACGCCCCGCGTCTAAATCCCGCCCATGAAACTCTGCCTCTCCCTCTCCCTCTGCTTCTTCTCGTTCATCAGCTTCGCGCAGGCGCAGGAGCTTTCGCCCACCGAGGTAAAGACGCTGCTCGGCGAGATCCGGCAAAAACGCGCTGCTGCCCCGCAGGTGCAGGCGGATTTTCAGGAACAGAAGACGATGAAGGTGATGAACAAGCCAGTAAGCAGCTCCGGGAAGGTCTGGTTCCAGGCGCCGAATAAGTTCCGCCGCGAAGTGCGCGGCAGCTCCCCGAGCGTGACGGTGAGCGACGGGAAAACGCTTTGGATTCATTACCCGAAATTTCAGTCGGCGGAGCAATACACCCTCGGGAAACGTTCGCCGCTCGATGCGGGCATCGCGGCGATCACCGCCAGCCTCAATCTCGAGGGGGTGGAGAGCAGCTACAACATCACTGGGGCGCGCGAAGGGAACGGCTACGTGCTGACGCTGCTGCCGCGGGCGGCGGCGACGAAGCGGATGCTGCAGCAGTTCACCATCCGGATGAACCAACAGCTGCAGGTGCAGCGCACGGAGATGCTGCAGCCGAATGGCGACCGGATTGTCACCACCTACTCGAATGAGTCGCGGGCGCCGATCGACCAGAGCCTGTTCAACTTCACCCCACCGAACGGGACGAAGATCACGAAGCCGCTCGGGCGCTGATGTAGCTGCTTGCCTGTGGCAAGCACGGGTATGTGCTCGGTCGGCGGGGGCAATGTGGTCCCTGGTGGTTACGCACAGACCCGTGTCGCCCATAGGGCGACAGCTACAGGGCGGCTGCAGCGCTCCGCTTTAGTGGAAGAGCGGGTTCTCGAAGATCGTTTTGCGGTCGAGGCTGACCACCTTCTTCTCGATCGCGCCGGGGGCGCTAGGAAGAACCTCCACGATCACGGGCGTGATGCCACGCGAGGTGAGGCCGATGTCTTTGGCGGCGACCTGGCTGAGATCAATGACGCGGCCTTTTACAAAGGGGCCGCGATTGTTGATGCGGACGACGGTGGAGCGGCCGGAGCGCTTTTCGGTGACGCGCACCCAGGTGTTAAACGGCAGGGACTTATGGGCTGCGGTGCGGTCGCCGCTGCGGTAAGTTTCGCCGTTGGCGGTCTTGCCGCCGATAAATCCGACGCCATACCAGGAGGCGATGCCGGTCTGCACGGTCGTTGTTTCAGAGGGACGCGACGGTTTGGTTGCCACCGGCTGCGCCGCAAATGTGGGCAGGGTCGCAGCTGCGACGACGAGGAGAGAAAGTAGAGCTTTCATGACCATTGAAGCGCGGACGGTAGGGGTTTCTCCCCGATGCGCAACCGGAAAGTGCCAATCGGCACCTTCGCGCGGGTGGGCTAAAGGACGGGGGAATCCCGCAGCGGGAGGTGCTTTTCGACCGCGGTTTACCCGTACGGAATGATGGCGCGCTACGTGCGGCAGGTGTTCGTAGCTCGGCCAACCCGCAGCTCCGAAGGAGGCAGATAAACGCAGACATGGCGTGTGAGCGGGCTGGCGGCGTTAGGGTTGCCACCGGTAAGTTGATTCGAGAAGATGTTGTTTCTGACGTCCACGCCTGTCTGAGTGGTCGGGCTCATGAGAAAAGCTGCCGTCAGATTGCTGTTCGTGGTGCCAGGGAGGACGCCGAAAAGGTGGACGGAGTTATGGTAGATTTTGTGGCCGGTGCCGCTGGCGATCCGGATGCCGTAGGCCGCCAAAGCCCGTTCCAAAACCGCCGGTCCCAGCGGTTTGATCGTTCCTGACGTCGGTGACGAAATCAATTTGCCAGCGCGAAGGGCCGGCCAGCGGCAGCTCCGACCCCGCCGCACGGTGCAGCGTCAGCGTCAGATCACGCTGAAATCTTCGGTGAAGATTCGCTCGATCCCGACGCCGTGCTTCTGCAGATCTTCTTTAACAGAATCCATCATCGGGGCAGGGCCGCAGATGAGGAACATTTTCCCGTCGAGGCCGCCCGCCTTCTCCCCGATCACTTCCGCATGGAGGTAGCCCTCCTCATCGGAGCAATGCGGGATGTAAACAAACTTGTCGTGGTCGAGATGGAGCGACTCGATCTCGTCGTGGTAGAGCGCCTCCTCCGGTTTCACGACGCTGTAAATCAGATGCGTCTTGCGATTCTCCACCTCAAGGAACGCTTCGTCCTTGATCATGCTGAGGAACGGCGTCAGCCCGATCCCGCCGGCGATCAGCACCGGATTGAGTTCACGATCGAGGTAAATCTTGTCGCCAAATTTGCCGTACGGTCCCCAGACATGCGCGCGGTCGCCCGGCTGTAGCTTCCGCAACGCTGCCGTCCAGTCGCCGAGTTCCTTCACCGAAATGCGCAGGTGCGACTCACGTGGCGGTGACGAGATACTGAACGGGTGCGGCTCCGCGCTCAGCTTCTCGGTGTTGAAGGAGATGTAGATGAATTGCCCCGGCCGATGCTTCAGGTGGCGGTGCGGCCGCACCGGCTGGAGGAAGATTTCGATGATGTCGCCATGCTCCGGCGCCTTCGCCACCTCATAATCGTAAAGCGGTCCCCACCAGCGATACAGCACCCGGATGTAGAGATAACAAAGCACCGCCACCGCGAGCCACCCGAAGAACCAGGCGCGCAGCAGCGGGAAGCGCATGATCTCGGCGTCGGCGATGACCATGTGCACGATCACCACGATCAGCATCAGGCCGAAGAAGTGGTGGGTCTGCTTCCAGACATGGTACTTGAGGCTGATCCAGATGGAGACCGCCACCAGCACGATGAACATGAGCAGCGCGATGATGCCGGTGTTCCGCACCCAATCGCCGGAGAACCAGAAGAAGCTCGCGAAGTGGCCCCACTCCGGTAGCCGATGCATGGCGAGAAAGATCGGGTGCAGGAAGATGAGGAAGAAGGCGGCCTGCCCGACGTGGCGGTGCGCCTTGTAAACTTTATCCAATCCGCCGAAGAGCCGCTCCACGATGGAGAAACGCGTGGAGAGGATGAAGGCCCAGCAGATGAGCGTGGTCGCACCCATGCTGCCGATCTTCGCGACGTATTTCCATTGGTCGTCGTACCAGTCGTTGAAATACCACTTCGAGCCGAGCCAGATGAGCAGTGACAGCAGCGTCGTCATAAAAACGACGAGATAGCCCCAGTGGTATTGTTTCTTCACGAGCGTGGAGGTGCAGCGAGGCACCAGCCCGAAAGCGCTGGTGTCGCCCAATGATTATCGTATCTGTCCGCATGTTTCGCGGGATGAATCGTCTTCTTCTTCTCGGATTTTGCCTTGCGCTGGCGAGTTGCGCCGCGCCCGGTGTGCAGCGCAAGGACACCAGCCGCACGTTCAATACGGTGGTGGTGGATGCCGGCCACGGCGGCAAGGATCGTGGTGCTTACCGGCGCCCCGGGCCGGCGGAGAAGATGGCTGCGCTCGATGTGGCGCAACGACTGAATCGCAAACTGCGAGAGTCGCGATTCCGCACGGTGATGGTGCGAAACGCAGATGTGTTCGTGCCGCTCGATCGGCGGGTGGCGATCGGCAACCGGATCGATAATTCGATCTTCGTGAGCGTGCACTTTAACTATTCGCCGCGGCGCGCGATTCGCGGATTCGAGGTTTACTATGCCTCGCCGTACGCGCGTGGGCTGGCGCTCGGGATTCAGCGGAAGTTGATGACGCTGTCCGGGGCGCGGAATCGCGGTGTGCACACGGCGGGGTTCCGCGTGATCAAAAATTCGGTGTATCCATCGGTGCTGGTGGAGTGCGGCTACCTGACGAATCCGGTGGAGCGTGGCTATGCGAGCCGCGAGGCCTACCGGGAGGCGCTCGCGGATAAGATCGCGGAAGCGATCGTGGAGGCGCGGTATGGGCCGGGGATTTACAACGCGCCGCCGCGGGTGCCGGTGCAGGAACAACCGGGCGGGGTCATTCCGCCGCCGTAGGCGTCTTCCTCCTGCTCCTGCTCCTGATCCTGATCCTGATCTTGATCCTGCTCCTTCTGGTCTTCAAAACGACAGACGCTGTAGGCCACGTTTCCTGACGTGGCGGGCGGGGTGGGTGGTCCGCGCGCTTGATTTCGTAGCCATGCTTCACCCGCCGCGTCAGGAGACGGCGGCCTACAACCGAGCTCCTGATTCTGCTGAATTTCGTAAGTCCCATCTGCGGCGGGCGCTGCTCATCGGAGATCAGGAGCAAGAGAGGAAAGAACACATCGACGCATCATGATGCGTCAATTTGTTCCTTGAACCCGAGGCGCAAGTGGCGTTTACTTGCGGCCCATGCCCGCGGAATCTCTCCACCCTTTCGAAGCGTTGATGCGCGAGCGGATCGCGATCCTCGACGGCGCGATGGGGACCATGGTCCAGCGCTATAAATTATCGGAAGCCGATTTCCGCGGGGAACGGTTCCGGGATTGGAAAGGGAAAGATCTCAAAGGCAGCAATGAGCTGCTGCTGCTCACCCGGCCGGAAGTGATCGAGGAGATTCACACGCAGTATCTCGAAGCGGGTGCTGATCTAATCGAGACGAATACCTTCAGCGCCACCACGATCGGCTCGCACGATTTTCTGTTTCGTGAGGAGCCGACGAATGGCCGGAAGGATCCGGAGTTTTTCCAGCGCGTGGTGGATGACGCGGAGATGCGCGCGCTCGTCCACGAGATGAATGTGGTGGCGGCGCAGCTCGCCCGGCGAGCCTGTGACCGCGTAGCGAATGAGCAGGGACAGCAGCGTTTCGTGGCCGGAGCGTTAGGCCCGATGCCGGTGACCGCTTCGCTTTCGCCGGATGTGAACGATCCGGCGTTCCGCGCGGTGACGTTCGATCAGCTGCGCCAATCCTACGGCGATCAGGTGACGGCGCTGCTCGAAGGCGGGGTAGACATTCTGCTCGTGGAGACGGTGTTCGATACACTGAACTCGAAAGCAGCGCTCTTTGCGATCGCGGAGACGTTCGAGAAAATCGGGCGGGCGGTGCCGCTGATGATCTCCGGCACGGTGACGGATCTTTCCGGCCGGATGCTCAGTGGGCAGACGGTGGAGGCGTTTCTGATTTCGATCGCGCATACGAATCCGCTGGTGGTGGGGCTGAATTGCGCGCTGGGCCCGAAGGAAATGCGGCCGTATATCGAGGAGCTGGCGCATACGTCGCCGACTTTTGTGAGCTCCTATCCGAATGCGGGGTTGCCCGATCCGCTCTCGGCCACCGGATTTCCCGAGACACCGGAGAGTCTCGCACCGCAGCTAAGCGAATGGGCGCAGAATGGCTGGCTCAACGTGGTGGGCGGCTGCTGCGGGACGACGCCGGATCACATTCGGCACATTGCGGAGGTCGTGCGCGATTGTCCGCCGCGGAAAGTGGCGCAAGTTTCCCGCTTGCCCGTGGCGCAAGTTTCTAACTTGCAGGATGGAGAAGAGAGCAAGTTAAAAACTTGCGCCACCTTGCGCCT
>JACCZQ010000526.1 GCA_013695905.1 Chthoniobacterales bacterium | reverse complement strand
GTCGCAGCAACAGAAGCGCCCGAATGCCCGGCGCTCACGATCGCGGCCGCGTCTCCTTTTTTCACCAAATCGACGGCGCGCGAGACAGAGGAATCCTTCTTGCGCCGCACGGATTCGACCGCGCCATCAGTCATCTCCACCACTTGGGTGGCGTGGACAATGTCGACGCGGCGATCGTTGCAGCGGTGCTTGGCCAGCTCCGCTTCGATACGCGGAGTGTCACCCACCAGATAGAGCTTATCGATCTGCGGGTATTCACCCAGCGCCATGATCGCGCCGGCCACAAGGTTCGGCGGCCCGAAATCGCCGCCCATGGCATCGAGTGCGATTTTCATCGGTGGGCGAGTCTGCGAATTTCCGCCAGCGATTGCAAAGTGAAAAGGCGTGTTGTCGAGACGCTGGTGCTCAGCCGCGAAAATTTCCGCGAGTCAAACGCCTGCCCGTGGGCGTGGCGACGCGAACGCCCAAGCGGTCGACACAACCGCCTCTACAATCAGGCGCCCTCGACCGTGAGAACTTGACGGCCTTTATAGTAACCGCAGGAAGGGCAGGCCGTATGCGAGGCGACCGTGCTGCCGCATTGCGTGCACTTGTTCAACTGCGGGGCGATCCAACGGTGGGACGCCTTGCGCGTGCGCAGCCGCATTTTCGAAGTCTTGCGTTTCGGAACTCCCATACGAGCGGAGTAGGAAAGCAGGGAATGGGGAAAACACAAATCGCCGGAGGCAAGCTGGAGTGATGGAGCAGTGGAGTAGTAATAGTTGGAGCAGTGCCATCACTCCATCACTCCAAATTTAGCTTATCGAGCGCGCTCCAGTCGGGTTTGCGTTCTTCGGCATCCGACGTGCGTTCCGCCTGCTGAAACGGCCTCGGGCAAACTCTGCCGCCCTCGCGCTCACAACGTGGATACGCGGGAAGATTTAGCAGAATATCTTCTCGCAAGTACGGATCGAGATCGACCGTCTCCGGCCCGCCCAGTTCAGTGTGGATCGTGAAGTCCGCGACTCGGATCGTGTGCACAAAACGCTCGAGACACGAAACGCAGGTGAGTTCGACCTGCTGCGAAAGAGAACCATTGGCCCAGAGCGCACCTTCCGAAATGCCGAGGTCAAGCGAGTAGCGCAAAGGCCCGGCGCAAACGATCTCCTCCTTCGCAAGATCGGGGATTGGACAATCTTCCTCGCCCTCGAGATGTAGCCCGTCATCGGGAATTTGCCGCAGATGAATTTTCATCGAGAGAGCTTTCGTTTCTCACCGCTTCTGCCTCCGGGCGATTGCTTCCACCACGTGCGGGGGGACGAAGCTCGCGATGTCCCCGCCCAGACGCGCGATCTCCTTCACGATCCGCGAGCTCAGATAAGTGTATTCTTCTTTTGGCATCAGGAAGATGGTTTCGACACTCGATTCCAGTTTCCTGTTCATCAGCGCCATCTGGAATTCGAATTCAAAATCGGAGACCGCGCGCAAGCCGCGCACCACCGCGATGGCATTCTGTTGCACCGCGAACTCCACGAGCAAGCCATCGAGCGGCTCCACCCGCACATGATCGGCGCCGCCGATGGTCGCGCGGAGCAGCTCCAGCCGCTGTTCGAGCGGGAAGAACGGCTGCTTCTGGTCGTTGTGCGCCACCGCCACGATCACTTCATCGAAAAGCTTCCGGGCCCGCTCGATCACATCGAGGTGACCGTTCGTCACCGGATCGAAGCTGCCGGGATAAATCGCGCGCCGCATGGGTGGCGCAAAGGTTGAACGGCCTGTGCGCAACGTCCAACAGTTTGCGCGGGAGCAGCAGCCTCCGGGGAGCGCACGCCTGGGGCGTGCCGGTCGAGGCATTCTGCCGGGACGAACTTCCCTCGATGCGCTCGCAACAAAACAGCTGCTGCTGCTACACCCATTGCCGAAGCCACGCGCGAGTTGCCGATAACTGGCGACGCCGGAGAGTGCAGAACGCCGCGCGCACCCGATGACTGTGCCTCCCTACAAACGAATCGCTGTCGCCAGCACCTTTTCCCCGCGCTTCGAGCAGGTGCTCGCCGAGGCCAAACGCGTCCGGGAGCGGCTCGGCTCCGAGTTGCACCTCATCTACGTCGGCGAACGCGATTCCCAGACCGACCAGCGTTTCAGCACCGCCCTCGCCGAGCTGCAGCTGCCGGCGGATTCGCAGATCCATTATCACCAGGGCACACCGGCGGAAGCGATCCTGCAGGCCATGGCCGCACACCAGGTGGAGCTGCTCGTCGCCGGCGCGCTCGAAAAGGAAGTGGTGCTCCGGCCGTTCCTCGGCAACGTCGCGCGCCGCCTCGTGCGGGACGCCACCTGCTCCGTCATCCTGTTCACCAAACCGGAACGCGAACCGCAGCCGCTCAAGCGCATCGTGTTCTTCGTGCCGGAATATTCGGCTCCCGTGCAACGCGCCTTTGCCACCACCCTGCAGCTCGCCGCGCGAGAAGACTGCGAGATGCTCTACGTCATCCGCATTTACACCACCTTCGATGCCGCCCGCGCCACGCTCCGCGCCAATCTCGACGATCCCACCGGGCAGCCCATGGCGCGCACGCTCGAGGAAGAAGAGCTGGCGCTGGAGCAATTCATCGACGCCGCCGGCGAGACTAGCATCCCCATGGAAGCGCGCTGCATCCGCGGCAACACCGGCTTCGCGGCCTCTGATTTCGTGCAAGCCGTCGGAGCGCACCTCCTCGTGGTGCCGGTGGAGCCGGGCGGTGCGCCCGGCGAGTTGCCGCCGCAGATCGCGTGGGTCACCGACGTGATCCCGTGCAACCTGTGGATCATTCGCTAAGCCGATGCCGCCGCTAGAAGGAGAAGGCACATTCCAGCACTTCAGCGGCCAGCACCTGGTGGTGCTGTTCGTCACCGCCCTCCTCCCATTTCTGCTCGCGGCGCTCGTCTGGCGCTCGAGGTCGGACCGCGTCCCTCGCGCGATCGTGGTGGTCCTCTCCGTGATTCTGATCCTGAATTACGTGATCTACCTCGCGTTCACCCGCAGCTGCGGGGAGCTGCCCTGGACCCAAATGCTCCCGATGCAGATGTGCGATTGGGCGATGGTGGTGGTGATGGTCACCCTCTGGACAAGGAATCATCGCTGGTTTGAAGTCGCCTACTTCTGGGGCATCGGCGGCACCCTGCAGGCGGTGCTCACCCCGAACCTGCACGCCGGCTTCCCCGACCTCCGTTTCTTCAATTTCTTCATCGCCCACTCCGGCATTATTGTCGGCGTCGTTTTCCTGATCTTGACGGCCCGCCTGCGCCCTTACCCGATGTCGATCGTCCGCGTCTTGCTCTGGTCGGAGGCCTATTTCGTCATCGCCATGATCGTGGTGCACCTCACCGGCGTGAACTACGGTTTCCTCCTCCACAAACCAGAGGCGTTCTCGCTTCTCAGCTACCTGTCCGATGATCGACCGCTCTACCTGCTGCAGATGCACGGCCTGGCGCTCATTTTCTTTGCCGTCCTCTACGCCCCATGGGCGATCTACGACTCGTTAGTCGCGGCGCGCGGCAAGCTCATCTAGCCACGCCGCCACGCAAAAGGCCACCGCACCTCCCGCCCCAGCCGCGTGTCATCCTGAGCCGCGCAGACGGCGAAGGATCTCGCGCACGGAGGAGCGTCTCCCGAATGACGCCCAACATCGACACCCCCTGTGTCGCGCCGTCTCCTTGAACTCGGGAGATCCAGGGCCTATTGAGAGATCCTTCGGCGCGCTGCGCCGCCTCAGGATGACATGCATTCCACACGCACGATGAAACGGAAGCCTCTCAAAATCGGCGACGTGGTGCTCGGCGGACCGCAGCCCGCGTTCATCCTCGGGCCGTGCGTGATCGAGTCGGAGAAATTCGTCTGGAAGATGGCGCGCCGCATCGCGGAAATCTGCTCCGGCGAAGGCACGCCCTTCATTTTTAAGGCTTCCTACGACAAGGCGAACCGCACCTCCGCCCGCTCCTTCCGTGGAATTGGCGCGGAAGATGGTTGCGCCCTGCTGGCGGCGATCGGGCAGGAACTGCAGGTGCCGGTCACCACGGACGTGCATTCGCCGCAGGAGGCGGCGATCGCCGGCGCGCACATTGATGTGCTCCAAATCCCCGCGTTCCTCTGTCGGCAAACGGATTTACTCCAGGCCGCCGCTGCCACAGGTCGCGTCGTGAATGTAAAAAAGGGGCAATTCCTTGCCCCATGGGATCTGCGGAACGTGGCGGAGAAGCTCACCGCGTTTGGCGCGCAGCAGTTCTTCTTCACGGAGCGCGGGACGACTTTCGGCTACAACAATCTCGTCGCGGATATGCGGTCGTTGTATTGGATTCGCGACGCTGGCTACCACGTTGTCTTCGACGCCACCCACTCGGTGCAGCGCCCTGGCGGCGCCGGCGATACCACCAGCGGCGACGGCGAATTGGCGCCCGTTCTCGCCCGCGCGGCGGTGGCGGCGGGCTGCGACGGCATCTTCATGGAGGTGCACGAAAATCCCGCCCGCGCCCTCTCCGATGGGCCAAACCAGATCCCGCTAAAGCATTTGCCGAAGCACCTTCGCATGTTAAAAGCTATTCATGCTGCCGTGTCGTAGCGGTCGCCCCGGGCGCCGGGGTGTTTTCGCCGCTGTTTTCCCACTCCTCCTGCTCGTTTCGGCAGTGCTGGCAGCCGAGCCGACCAAGCCCCCCGGCAACCCCACTCCGAAACCTTCCGATGCCCTCGCGCCCGGTGGAGTGCCGCTGCCGATCGGCCACATGGCCAAGGGACTCGTGCTGCCGGATTACGATCGCGAAGGCCGCTTGCGCGCCCGCTTCGAAGCCGCTACCGCCAGCCGCATCGATGAGCAGCGGATTCAATTCACCGGCCTCAAGATGACCACTTACAACCTGGAAACGGCTGCGGCCGATCTCCACATCGACATGCCAAATTCCACCTTGGATCTGGTCTCCCGTGTGATCAGGTCGCAGGAGCGGACCACCGTGCGCCGCGCCGATTTCACCATCGCCGGCGACACGATGGAATTCGACACCGGCGCGCGGCAGGGGAAGCTCGTCGGTAATGTGCGGATGGTGATCACGGAGGCGTCCCCTCTCACCGGAAAGCCCGGCGAATGAAACGGGTGACCGGATGCGTCCTCCTCTTCCTTCTGTCGGCTGCGGCGGGAGCGGTGGCCCAGGAATCCGCGGCCGGACGCCTCACCGCCCCGGCGAAAACCACCGCCACCGTGCGGCAGCCGGAGAAGCCTGCTGCAGCACCAACCGAAAAACCGGCCCCGAGCGCTGCCACGAAAGCGGCGGAGAAGGACCCGCTGCAAGCGGCTTTTAGCGGCGGACTACTGGGCGGGCCGACGGATCAGCCGGTCACCACCGAGATTTTTGCGGACGAGGCGTTCTTCGACTCACAGAATCACGTCGGCACCTTCACCGGCCACGTCATCGTGAACGACCCGCGCTTCAACATCCAGGCGGACAAACTCACCGTTCACCTCGCCCGCGGAGAAGAGACCGGCCTGCAGAAAGCCGTCGCCGAGGGCAATGTCGGCGTGGTCCGTGATCGCCCCGATCCCGATGGCGGACCGGCGGTGCGCTCCATCGGCCGCGCCGAGAAAGCAGTTTACACCGCCGCCGATGGCAACGTGGAACTCAGCGGCACACCTCGCGTGCAGAGCGGACTCAACACCCACATCGCCACGAGCCCCGAAACGGTCATGCTCATCAATCAATCCGGCGTCCTCCGCACTCGCGGCCCCAGCCGCACCGAGATCCGCCAGGAGCCGAAAGCGGCCGAGCCGCCAAAACCATGAACGCCGGCCCTACCACCACTGCGCCCGGCCCCACGCCCGCCTACAGCAGTGCCCCACCGCCTGCTCCGAAAGTCCTCGAGACTGACAAGCTGATGAAACTCTACGGCGGCCGCGCCGTCGTGAACGGCATCGACATCAACGTGCGCGCCGGTGAGATCGTCGGCCTGCTCGGCCCGAACGGCGCCGGCAAAACCACCAGCTTCTACATGATCGTCGGCCTGGTGCAGCCGAACAGCGGCCGCGTGCTCTTCTCCGACACCGACGTCACGAATTACCCGATGTACAAACGCGCCCGGCTCGGCATGGGTTACCTGCCGCAGGAGGAGTCGATCTTCCGCCGGATGTCGGTGGAGCAGAATATCATGGCCATCCTCGAGACCATGCCGATGAACAAGCACGAGCAGCGACAGCGGTGCGAAGAATTGCTCCACCAGTTCGGCATCGAGAAGATCGCGAAAAACATCGCCCTCACCCTAAGCGGCGGCGAGAAGCGGCGGCTCACCATCGCCCGGTCCCTCGTGACAAACCCGAGCCTGCTCATGCTCGACGAGCCGTTCAGCGGCGTCGATCCCATTGCCGTTTACGACGTGCAGCAGATCGTGGTGAACCTGCGCAAATCCGGCCTCGCGATTCTGATTACCGACCACAACGTCCGGGAGACACTCTCCATCGTCGATCGCGCGTATTTGATCTTCGAAGGCCGCGTCGAAAGCGAAGGGACGAAAGATTTTCTCATCAACGATCCGATTAGCCGTCAGCTCTACCTGGGCGAGCGGTTCCGGATGTAAGCGAAAGGACCAACGCCGTGTTAACAGCCAATGCCCATCCACCCGTCAAAGTCACCGGCCGCCATCTGCAGATCACCGCCGCGATCAACGATTACGTGACAAAAAAAATCGAGGGCCTGCATCTTGACTATCCGAAGATCATCGAGGCGCACGTCATCCTCGAAGTGGCGAAATACCGCCATAGCGCGGAGGTGATTCTCGTCTGCTCGAACCACATCACGATCGAAGCTTGCGAAGAGACCGACGACATGTATGCCGCCATTGACGCCGTCGCGGACAAGGTCGCGCGCCAGATGCGGAAGTACAAGACGCGGTTGATGAAAAAACATCGCCCGCGTAAGGACATCACGCACCACCTGGAGGAGCACGTCCTCGAGTCCGAGCCGATGGAACAGAGCAATGGCGACGACGACGGCACGCACCACCCGGTCGTGCGGTCGGAGCGTTATCCAGTGAAGCCGATGTTCGTGGACGAGGCGGTGCTGCAGCTGGAGATGTCGCCGCGGCAGTTCATGGTTTTCCTGAACGCCCGCACCTCCCGCATGAACGTACTGTATCGCCGCAAGGACGGCGACTTCGGGTTGATCGAGCCCTCCAATAAGAAGTAGCGCGAGCCTCTGGCTTGCGAGTTTCCGC
>JACCZQ010000197.1 GCA_013695905.1 Chthoniobacterales bacterium | reverse complement strand
ACAATCGGCTGCACCGCGTTGGTCGCGTCGAGCCGGCCGCCCATTCCCGTCTCGAGGACCACCAGCTCACAACTCGCCCGTTTAAAATGCCACAACGCCAGCGCCGTCGTGATTTCGAAAAACGTAGGGTGCGGCTCCCATTCGCGCACCAGTTCGCGGATCAGCGTCAAACCCTCCGTCACCGCCTCGCCGCTGATCATTTCCCCGTTCACCCGGATGCGCTCGCGGTACGTGACCAGATGGGGGGAGGTGAACAGCCCCGTCCGGTAACCAGCGGCCCGGCAGACCGCGTCGATCATCGCGCAGACCGAGCCTTTCCCATTCGTGCCTGCGACATGGATGAAGCGCTCTGCCGCACCCGGCACTTCGATCGCATCGAAAAGCCGTCGGATGCTCTCCAGGCCGAGCTTGATCCCAAAAAGCTGTGTGCCGAAAAGCCAGTCGATCGTCTCCTGGTAAGCAGCGGAAGGTCGCTGCGCCGGAAGCTCTCCCACGCTCACAAGGTGCCGGAAAAGTAGGCGAGCAATTGCCCGATCTGCGCCCGCATCTTCTTCCGGTGCACGATCAGATCGATGAGCCCGTGCTCCTGCAGGAACTCCGCCGTCTGGAAACCTTTCGGCAAATCCTGATGGGTCGTTTCCTTGATCACGCGCGGACCGGCGAAGCCGATCATGCTACGCGGCTCGGCCATGATGACATCGCCTAACGAGGCGTAACTCGCCATCACTCCGGCCGTGGTGGGATTCGTCAGCACCGAGATGTAGGGCAATTTCTCGCACCCGTGCCGCGCCAGCGCGCCGCTCGTTTTCGCCATCTGCATCAGGCTGAGCATGCCTTCGTACATGCGCGCTCCACCGGAGGCGGAAATAATAATGCAGGCGCAGCGATTCTCCGTCGCCCACTCAATGATCCGGGTGATCCGCTCGCCCACCACCGATCCCATCGTCGCCGCGAGAAAGCTGAAATCCATCACCGCGATCCCGACTTTGTATCCTTCGATCAAACCCTCGCCACTCAGCACCGCATCGATCAATCCGGTGCTGTCCTGATATTTCTTCAGCCGATCCTCGTAGCTCGCCATGCCTTGGAAGCGCAGGGTGTCGATCGAGCGCAGGGTCGCGTCGTGTTCCACGAAACTGTCGGGATCGAGCAGATCCTCCAGCCGATCCTTCGCCGTCTGCGCCATGTGATAATCGCACCGCGGACAAACGCGCTGATTCTCCTTCAGCTCGATCTCGTGGACGACTTCGTCGCAGCCGGGACACTTCTGCCACAGGCCTTGCGGCATTTCCCGCTTCCGGCTTTCGGCGCGAAGCGCTGGTCGTTTGAAGATGGCCATGAATTCGTTAGGCGCGGGCGGCCGTGGCGGCGTGCACTGAAATCGCACCACCAGCCTTCAACACACGCGCGCATTCGTTCAGCGTCGAGCCGGTCGTCAGGATGTCGTCAATCAGCAGCACGCGCAACTCTCGCACGCTCGTGTTTTTGCGTAAACGAAAGGCATCGCGCAAATTTTCGATGCGCTCCGTCCGCTCAAACGCTGTCTGCGTGGTCGTATAGCGAATCCGCACCAGCGCCGGCAAAACCGGGATGCCGCTCTGCCGGCTCAGCGAATCGGCCAGCAGCGCCGCCTGGTTAAACCCGCGCTCCCGCTGCCGCGTCGGATGGAGCGGCACCGGCACCAGGACGTCGAACCGCCGGCCGTGCAGCCGAGGATCCTCCAGCGTCTCGGAGAGCCACTCCGCCACCGGGTGCTGCAGGTGCTGGTGGTGGCCGTACTTGAAATCGTGGATAATCTTTCGCACCACGCCGCGGCTGCGGAACGCCGAGACCGCCGCGTCGAAGTGCAGCGTGCGATCGGCACAATTCGCGCAGGCAAACTCCTCCGTGATTGCGCCTTGAAAAGGCTCCGAGCAGCGGGCGCAGAACGGCGCCTTGATCCGCGGCGCCTTCCGGGCGCAGGGATCGCACAGGTACTCCTCCGCTTCCACCGGTGCCGCGCAGACTGCGCAGAGGGACGGGTAGAAGAGCGACGCCAGCGCGCGCAGCGGATTAATAAGCGGGAGCTTTAACATGTCGGTAAGAGTGACGTCGAGCGGAGCAGCAGGAGGGGGTTCGTTTCGACAGAATGAACAGAATGGTCAGAATGGCTCCGCCGGAATCGCTTGTTCTCCAGAGCCGCTGCGGGACCGAACCGTCTGAGCGGGCGCTTCTGCTTCTTATTCTGTCGATTCTGTTCATTCTGTCAGAAGCCTTCACCCTTCAGCGGGATGTTGCGCGCTGCTCCCAGCCAGGCACGCATGATCCACCAGCTGACCAGCGCCACCGCGAGCGGGGCGAGGCCGATGAGGAGGTTGCGTCCGAGCCAGGGCAGGATTTCCATTTCACGGCGGGCGAACTGGTTAAACACGGCGCTGGCAAAAATCCAGCCGGAATGTAGCCCGATCGGCAACCAGAGGGAGCGGGTGCGGAGGCGCGCATCGGCCAGAATCCAGCCGAGGAGGAAGAGCGTGGTGAAGCCGGCGAGCACCAGCAGGGGCTCGGAGAATTGGGTAAAGGCGTTCGCGATGGAGTTGAAGCCGGAGGTCCAGGTAACGGCGGCGTCGGTGTCATCCGGCGCCTT
Organism: Chthoniobacterales bacterium; assembly: GCA_013695905.1. GTDB lineage: Bacteria > Verrucomicrobiota > Verrucomicrobiia > Chthoniobacterales > UBA10450 > JACCTI01. Next base: position 342 of record JACCZQ010000197.1, on the reverse strand, counting down.
TAGGAAGTGGAGAATGGAGAAAAACGCGGAGCTGCCGAGCACCGCCAGCTTCGGCGAGAGACTGCGGAGCAGCACCCCGAGGATGAGGCCGCGGAAGAGCGGCTCCTCGATGAACGGGACAACGATGGCGGTGAGCGTCCGCTGGCCGAGCGCGCCAAGGGAGATGGAGGAGCGGAGGCTATACACCCCCTGTGTGAGCAGAAACGCTCCGAAGAGAAGCAGGGGAACTGCCGCTATCAGGAAGCCGACGCCGGCATCGCGCCACTTCTCCGGATTTTTCGAAAGCCCCAGCTGCTGGAAATTCCGGATCCCCAGCCACCGGAGCAGGGGCCAGAAGAACAG
>JACCZQ010000524.1 GCA_013695905.1 Chthoniobacterales bacterium | reverse complement strand
CCGGAAACTGCAGGCTGGCAGCCTGCGCTCCCCAGACGCAGAATTAGCCAATGAAACTTGAAGGCTGCACCGCCCTGATCACCGGCGCTTCCGCCGGCCTCGGGCGTGAATTTGCGCGGCAACTGGTCGGCCGTGCCAGCGCGCTGGTGCTGGTGGCACGTCGCCGGGACCGGCTCGAAGAGCTGCGCGACGAACTCACCGCGCGCGATCCGAATCTCGATGTGCTGATTCGGCCGGCCGATTTGTCGAACGCTGGACAGCTGATGGAGCTCTGCGACGGCCTGCAACGCGACAACCTCCCGCTCGACCTGTTGATCAACAATGCCGGGCTGGGCGACCGCGGGAACTTCGAGACGGGCGACCCGGCGCGCCTCGGAGACATGCTCCAGGTAAACGTGGTGGCGCTCACCACCCTCACGCGCGCATTGCTGCCCGGGATGCTGGCTCGCAAACGCGGGGCCGTGCTGAATGTCAGCTCATGCGCTTCGTTCCTCCCGATGCCCGGCTTCGCCGTTTACGCGGCCACGAAAGCTTACGTCACGAGTTTTTCCGAGGCGCTCCGCATGGAGCTGCGCGGGAGCGGCGTCACCGTCACGGCACTTTGTCCGGGACCCGTGCATACGGAGTTCGATGGCATCGCGCGACGGGCGACGAATCCTGATCAGCGGGCGGCACCGGAGCTTGCTTATGTGCCGGTTGAGAAGGTGGTGCGGGACGGACTGGAAGGAGTCGCACGGACGCGGCCGATCATCATTCCCGGCGTGGTGATGAAGCTGGCGATGACAGCCGTTCGCCTCACGCCGATGCCTTTGTTTCGAATGGCCGGGCAAGCTTCCGCACCTGCGCGGCATTCTTGAAGATACGGTGAGCAGCCGCCGCGGAGGCCGCATGAACCTGCCCTCTCACGAAGCTGCCGAAGCTGGTTATTCCCGCTTGTGTGCTCCGGATGAGCGTGGTCACGAGGAGGAGAAACTCCAGCGTCTCGCCAGCTTGATGAAGGACTCCCCGCACTCTGTGCCTGATTGGCCGGGGAGGCCCAGGTCCAGCATCAGCACCTCCGGCTGGTGGTTCTGGCAGGCGCGGATCGCCTCGGCCGCGGTTCCCACCCCCTCCACCACCTCATAGGAGGAGCCTGCTTCCTGCGCGAAGTGAGCAGCGAGCAACTCGCGCACGAAGACGTGATGGTCGGCGATCACGATGCGAACGGCGCCGGAAGGCGCAGACGCCTCGCGCTGAATGTGTGGTTGATCCTCGTAGTGCCGAATGCCCGGGAGATTAGCAGTCATGTTGCCTCACGAGTTCTACGGGAAACGTGAAGCTAAGTTTTCCCGCAATTATAGGCGCCGGGCGCCCGGGCACTTATTGGCCTGTCGTCCCCGGCAGCCAGCGCGGCACAGAGATATTCGGAAGTTGCTACGATCTACTTCTCGGAAAGCTCCACAATCCCGGTCCAGCCTAACGGGAGCTGTGTCCTCTCCAGGACGTCGATCTTGCGCAGGTAGAAATCGGAAGGACCATCGGCCCCGCCACGTAGCTTCCGGGTTTGGTCCAGGAACTCACGGGCCTGCGGAAAATTGCCAGCCTGGAAGACCTTGATCCCCTCTTCGAAGACGGAGATCCACTTCGCCTCGCCGTCTTCCGCATCCTTCCGGCAGAGCAGCTCATGAATCACCACGCTCTCCGATTTTCCGGCGACGCGAAACGCGCCCAGCCACCGCGTCACGAACCCGTCGCCCAGCTGCTGCTTCACGGCATCGGAGATGAGCACCTGCGTGCTGACGTATTTGTTCAGCGACTCAAGCCGCGCGGCGAAGTTCACCGCATCGCCGATCATGGAATAATCGAAACGATACTCGGAGCCGAGATTTCCCGCGAGGACTCTGCCACTGTGAATTCCGACGCGAGTGCGCAATCTCTGGCCGTTCACCACGAGCTCGGTCAGGCGGCGCAGCTCACAGGCGGCCTCGGCGGCGCGGCGCGCGTGCTGCGGCTCCTCGATGGGAGCGCCCCAGGCTGCAAACACCGCATCCCCGATGTACTTGATGATCGTGCCGCGATTTTCGAGGATCGACCTGGTGGTCTGGCCGAAATAGGAGGTGAGAATCTCCGAGACCTCCGCCGGATCGAGATTTTCCGAAATGCCGGTGAAGTTCTCCAGATCGGTGAAGATCACCGTGACGTCCACGAGCTTGCCTCCCGGGCGCAGATCGAAATCGGAATCGGCGATCTTGTCCGCCATTTCCGGCGAGAGGTAAAACCCGAAGGCCTTGCGCAGTTCTTTCCGCCGCCGCGCCTCGAGCAGATATTGAGCACCGACAGACCAGACGAAGCCGACCGGCAGCTGAACTCCTAACGGAATCAACCACGCGAACCACACCAGGTCGCCCCAGACGAGGGCCCAGGCGCTGCAGATGATGCCCAGAGCGATCAGCCCTGCGACCAGCGCTGCGAAGCCGGGCCGCAAAAAACCCAGGGCCCCGGCCGCCAACCCCACCACCAGCACCAAAGCCACCTCCACAGGGGGCGACATGCGCCGCAGCCACTCACCGTGCAGGAGATTGAGCAGAATCGTGGCATGCACTTCCACGCCCGGAGAGAACCGCCGGCTGATGCGGGCATAAGGCGTGGCAAACTCGTCACGGCTCGTCCCGAGGTATCCGACCGTGGATCGCCCGCCGATGAGAACGATCTTGTTCTTGAAGTACGACTCCGGCACGCCCCCCGGCTGCAGAGCCTGCGCAATGCTCACCGAGGAGAAGCTGTCGCGCGGCCCGTAGTAGTTAATCCAACGCGGCCCCACCGACTCCCTTGGCTCCCGGGTGATCGCCGCGCCCAGCAGCTCCGCCGCCTTCCAGGTGGCGCTCGGCACGGCGCTCGTGCCGAAGAATATCTTCCGCACACCGTAATCAGGATCGATCGGCCGGAAGGCGAGAACGCCATAGCCCGCCGCCGCCTTCCGCAGAAGCCTGATCGGCGCCGAGACGCGTTCCTGTTGCACCTCGCCGAACCCCTGCACGATGTCGTAAGCCGCGCCCAGCACCACCTGACCATGCCGCTCGAACGCGGCCGCCAGGGCAGCGTCCGCCGCAGGGTCCGGCGCCGGTGCGTCGAAGACGATGTCGTAGAAGACGAGGCGCGCCTTCTCGTCGGTCAGGCGGTGCAGTAAC
>JACCZQ010000148.1 GCA_013695905.1 Chthoniobacterales bacterium | reverse complement strand
TGATCTCGATCGCTTCTTCTCCGCCGGCGATTCGATAACGTCTGGGTCGCCACTCGCGTTCCGCCGTTCGAATCCGCTACCTGGCACAATGGAGCGATGTCAGTAGCGGAGTTTCTTCCGCTTTTTTGCAACGTGTCGGCAGGAGAAGCGACCCGCGACGTGGCGAGGCAATATCCTCAGGCACATATCACAGTCCTGTGTGGCCACTCACACAGCAGCGGAATGTCCTCTATCGAACCAAACATCGTTGTGCTAACGTGCGGTGCCGAATACGGCGAGCCGAGGATCGCGAGCATTATCGATGTGCCGGACGATACTGAGGCGGCAAATCACCATCACCCTGGATTTCAAGTCGGACGCCGGCTCTCATTGCCAGTTTCTCTAGCGACCGAACGAAATCCACATGTTCGTAGCGCATGATAAAGCGGAAGACGTCTCCGTTCGCTCCGCAGCCCTCGCAACGGAACGTTTGGCTGTCGCGATCCGCGACAAACGACGGCTTCGCCTCGTCGTGGAAAGGGCAAAGGGCTGTGATCGTCGGTTCGAACCCGTCAGCCGGCTCCAGCTTCACTCGGAGAGGACTTTTCGCTTTGCGCCCTCTGTCGCGAGGCGCACCGCAAGTTTGCGACCTTTGAACTGGATCCCATTCAGCTTTTTCAGGAGCAACGGCACCCGGTGCTCCGCGACGTCGACGAGGCTCTTCGTTGGCTGCAGGTGAATGGCACCTATTTCTCCCTTGGGAATCGCGGTGACGCCGGCAATCACGCCGACGAAGTCGCCGGGCTGCACCTCGTGGCTGCGGCCAATGTTGAAGGCGAGACGGACCATGCCCGGCTCATGTGAAACGGTGCCCGGATCTTCGCGGCTGGCAGGTGCGCGGCGTGGCGGCCGGTCGTCGTCGCGGCCGCGCTCGCGCCGTTCCCTGGCTCCGGGATCAGGTGTTCCCCTGGTGCGACGGTCCTCGGGAATTCCCTGGCCGGCGCGCGGCTTGTCTTCGCCTAACAAGTGGATGAGCGCGGAGGCGATGTCAGTGGGTGAGTAGTTCTGGTCGAGGAAGCGGTCGAGTAGCTCGTCCTGGCGCTTGTAATCACCTTTCTCGAGCGTTTCGCGGAGCGCTTCGGCGAAGGCGACGGCACGCTTGCCTTCCACTTCCTCAGCGGTGGGGATTTTAGCGCGGCGGATCCGGCTTTTTGTAAATCGCTGGATGTTCTCGAGCCGGTAAATCTCACGACCGGCGACGAACGTCACGGCCTTGCCGCCCCGGCCCGCGCGCCCGGTGCGGCCGATGCGGTGGACGTAATCTTCGCCGTCGTGCGGGAGATCGTAATTGAAGACAACTTCGATATCGTCCACATCGAGACCGCGCGCGGCGACATCAGTGGCGACGAGGATTTCGATCGCGCGCTTCCGGAATTTTCCCATGACGCGCTCGCGCATGGCCTGGGTCATGTCGCCGTGAAGTTTATCGGCGCTGTAGCCGCGGGCGGCGAGGTGCTCGGTCAATTCATCGACCATCATTTTCGTGGCGCAGAAGACGATCGCCAGCTTCACGTCTTCGAGATCAAGCAACCGGCAGAGGACCTCCAGCTTCGAGCGGCGATCGACTTCGTAGTAGATCTGCTCGATCGCGGGGACGGTCATGGCTTCCGCCTCGACGCGCACGCTGACGGGATGGCGCGTGAAGGTCTTGATCAGCTCCTGGATGGGGCGCGGGATGGTGGCGGAGAAGAAGACGGTCTGCCGCTCCTCGGGGACTTCGCGGAGGATGGTTTTGATGTCATCGACAAAGCCCATGTCGAGCATGCGATCGGCTTCATCGAGGATGACCATCTTGATCTGGTCGAGCTTCAGGCTCTTGCGCTCGAGGTGATCCATGACGCGTCCCGGTGTGCCGATGATGATCTGTGCGCCGGCGCTCAAGCCGCGGAACTGCCGCTCGTAGGATTGGCCGCCGTAGATCGGCAGCTCGCGCACTCCGCGTTTGAAGAAGGCGAGCTTGGCGATCTCTTCCGCGACCTGCACGGCGAGTTCGCGGGTCGGGCAGAGAATCAGCGCCTGCGGGGCGCGCAGGCTGCCTTCGACGAGCTGAATGGCGGGAATCCCGAATGCGGCCGTTTTGCCGGAGCCGGTTTGGGATTGGCCGACGACATCGGCGCCGCCGAGCAGCACCGGGATGGCGGCGGATTGGATTGGGGAAGCTTCTTCAAAGCCCATCCGCTCGATGGCTTTAAGGATTTCCGGGGCGAGCCCGAGTTCGGTGAAGAGCTTCTTCTGCATGGCAGACTATCGCACGGGGGAGCGGGGACGCTTCTCCTGCAAAACGGAGGCGTCGGGGGCAAACAAAACCCCGGTCAGCGCCGCAGGAGCGGCTCTGCCGGGGTCTGAGTTTCGGTGCGGTTTTGCGCTACGGCAGCACGGTTCCGGAGGCGGACTTAACGAGCCCGACATCGGCGGAGTTGATGAAGCCGTTGGCGTTCACATCGGAGCGGAACGTGCTGGCGGTGACTGGTCCGCCGACGGTCGCTTTGGTCAGACTTACATCAGCGCCACTCACGGCGCGGCTGTTGTTCGTGTCGCCGAGCAGGAACCCGACGGGAACCATGACGTTCCCGAGATTCGCGCCGCTGGCGACATTGTTAAGGGTTACGGCGACCCTTTCGGCGTTCTCCACGCCGGTGAGATTTACCGTTACCTCGGCCCCCGCGACCGTGGTCGAGGAGCCGCTGACACCGGAGGTGACGACGGTGGATCCGACGGTGACCGGTGCGCTGAAGGTCATCACCAGCTGGTGGTTACCCATGGCGCCCAGGCGAGGTTCCGTGGTCACGTTCCCGGCGATGGAGCCGAGCGACAACGGGAGATTGAACGTGCCCGCGCCGCCGCCATGCACCTTCCGCGAGACCGCGGAAACCAGGGTCGGTGCGGAGCCGCCGCACACGAATGAGCTGAGCCTGATCGTATCGATGCGGGAGCCGGGGTTGGTCGCAGGAACGACGCTGCTGTCGGAGCCCTGGCGCCACTTCAGCTGGATCAACTGCCCGGCGGCGGCGGGCGGGAGATTAACAACCGACGTGATGTAAGCCGGGGCAGATGCAGTGCCACCGGAGAGTCCCGACCACGCGGCACGGCCCGGCAGCGGGTTCGAGAACCCGGTGCTCAGCGTGCCGGTATACCCACCGCTCACAAACGTACCCCCTGCAGCGATGATGTCCTGGAACGGAGCACCATTGATACTGATCTCAAGGACAAGCCCGTCAAAGGCGGCTTCGGTATTGTAGAGATTCCTGAAGCTCAGTCTCGTTCCTGCGCCAGCCGGGATCGGAATGCTCGCTGAAGTCACCTCCGACAGGCCAACGGTGGCCGCCTCCGACAAGAAGACGTTGTTCGGCGCAGTGTCCGAGAAGTTGGTCGAGGTGGTCGCTGCGGTGCCACTGCCGGAGAACGTGGTGGTCCAGCCGCTCGGCAGAGCGGGAGCGGTCACGCCGTCGAAGTTCTGGACATCGGAGCTAGTGACGCTGCCGGTGGTAAACGTGTAAGTCAGCGGGCCGAAGCTTTCGTTGCCATCCGTGAGA
>JACCZQ010000137.1 GCA_013695905.1 Chthoniobacterales bacterium | reverse complement strand
TCTCGCGGAAGTTCGTGCTCGCAGAATGCGAGCACCAGCACGCTACAAGCGTGCGCTCCCCGAAACGTCTGCACCTGACTCGACAATTGTAAAGGCGTCTCTGTGACAGAACACTAGATCCTCGGTTTAAACAGGGCCGCGTCGAGGATCGACCACAGATGGATGATCCAGCCGAGGAGCAGAATCCAGAGAAGTGCTGCGAGGACGAACATGATGATCGCCATCAGCAGCCGGCCCTGGATCAACTGCCCCAGACCTGGAATGAAGAAGCTGCACAATGCAGCGATGACGTTGCCCGCCGAACCTTGTCCTGCCATGGCACACGCTTGTGTGATTCCAGCCGCCGGACAAGTCGAATTCTGCGCGGCGCGCTTCGGCGCTAAATTACGGCGCTTTGAGCGTGCTGCTGGCGCCGGAGCGGAACGCCGCTGACGCGCTCGCCAGGATCCGCCGGAGCTGCTCCTCGGATTCTATCCGATACTCGATGGTATGGCTGTGCGTGGTGGCGGGGTAGTTCTTGGCCGCGCCGCGGAGGGTGCTGTCGAATCCGCTGCGACCGGAAAGATCCTTCGCCAGTTCACGCGCGCGCTCGAGCGCTGATTGGCCGCTGCCGGAGGGAGCGGGCGTCTGCGCTTCGATGAAATAATAGCGCAGCGCCATGTGTCCCTGCGTGTCGATATTCACCTCCACGACGCGGGAGACGCCATCGGCGATGTATTCGTGGCTGCTGACCGAGACCATGGACCGCACCGCCACTTCCGCGACACCGCCCGGCACTTCGCAACGCCAGATCGCCTGGCGCTCCGGCACCGGCGCCACTGCAGCGTCCTCCAGCAGCGCAGGCGTGGGTGCAGCCGCGAGCGGCGGAGCGGTTTCCTGGCCGACTGCCCATGCCGTGCTCGACGCCAAAATAACGAACGCCACGCCGCATTTCACCATCACGATGTGAGCTGCACCTGCTGGACTGGTGGGGATGTTTTTCATAGGGGCTCTTTCTGTGATTGCGGCAGGGTGGTCTTCTCTTCGAGCGTCGCTTCCGCCTCTTTCACCTCGCCGGTTCGTAAGCTTCGCACCGGCGGCAGGATGTCGCGGAAGGTCGTGCCGTAAATATCCCACACCGTCAGGAATAATCCGCACACGATCGGTCCCACGATAAAGCCTATCGGCCCGAACAGGAATAGCCCACCGAGCGTACCGACGAGGATCAGCAGGTCGGGCATCTTCGCATCTTTCCCCACGAGCCGGGGGCGCAAAATATTATCCACGGTCCCGACGATCGCCGCGCACCAGGCGGTGAGCATGATGGCCGTGAGCGTCTGCCCCGTAGCGAAGAGATAGATCACCGCGGGGATCCAGATCAGCGCCGCCCCCACCCCCGGCACAATGGAAAGAATCGTCATCAAGGTTCCCCAGAAAGCAGCGCCATCGATTCCCGCCACCCAGAAGCCGAGGCCGGCGAGCGCCCCTTGCAGGACGCCGATCACCATCGTGCCTTTCACCGTCGCGCGCGTCACCGAGGTGAGGCGTTCCAGGACGCGCGCTTCGTCTTCGTGGGTCAGTGGTGTGTAATAGAAAATGCGTTCTACGATCTGCCGCCCGTCGCGCAGGAAGTAGAACATCGCGTAAACCATCACGAACAGGTTCAGGAGAAACGCCGCCGTCCCGATCGTCATGCGCGAGAGACCGGCGACGAGCACCCCGCTCGCCGATTTCGCGATGTTCCCGACACCTTCGAGGATCTCCTCGTGGCGCGGCACGTAATTGGTGAGCGCGGGGAAACGCGCCACCAGCCAATCATGTGCATCGAACCCACTCGCGGCGCCGAAGTGTTGCCGCAGCCACGGAATGGCCTCATTGCCGATGCTGACCGCCTGTTGCACGACCAGGCCGGCGAAGGCGCTGATCGGCCCCGCCACGATGAGAAACAGGAACAGGAGCGTCAACGCCGCGGAGAGCGAGCGGCGGCGCCCGGTCCAGCGCATCACCCAGCGGTAGAGCGGTCGGGATAACCCGGCGAGCATGGCGCCGAGCACCAGCGGCTTCAGGAATGGCCAGGTCACAGCGAGGAACAGCACCGTCACGCCAGCCACCAGGAGCAGCACGAACGCAGTGCGGAGAGTCGTTCCGCTGATATTGGCGCGCGGGGTCACTCCGCAATGAACGCAGACCGCGCTAAAGCAAAAGAGGAATTCAGCTGCGGGAGGAGGCGACGCGCCTTTCGCTCCCTGCCGCGTCGCGGCAAAACTCAGGCGGGCACGGGATTGGCACGGGATTGTACGTACAGGAAAAAGCTTCTCCGCCAGCTGCGGCTGCGGTAAAACAAGCTGCGCTATGTCACTGCACCCCCTTCCCCACCGCCGCTCGCGCCAGGTGCTGCTCTCCGCCTCAATGGCAGCGATCCTCACGTCCTCCGCTGTTGGTGCCGATTCGTTCCACGATGCCTACGGCAACCGCTTCGCACCCAGCCAGCAGGTGGCGCCCTCCACGGAGCG
>JACCZQ010000122.1 GCA_013695905.1 Chthoniobacterales bacterium | reverse complement strand
CCCCGCGTGAGATCCCTCAACGTCTCCGCGTTTCGGGATGACACCTGCTGTGCTTCGATCGCCGCTTCTAACGCAGGCACGCGTTGCAATGTCGCGTGCGCTGTAGCTGCTCGCCTGTGGCGAGCACGGGTCTGTGCCCACTAAACACCCGAGGCGCGAGCCCATACCCGTGTCGCCCGCACCCGCCTGCAACGCTGTAGCACTGCGGGCAGGGGCGACAGCTACAAAGATCGATCGCAAGCACCGCACGCGCGCAGCACCCCTACGCCGCCTGCAATCCCCGCCGAATCAGACTCACCGCAATCGCCGCCAGCAGCAGCGCGATCAGTTTCGACATTCCGCTGAGCCCCTGCTTCCCCATCAATCCCTCGATCCGCCGCGCATACCGAAACCCGATCTCCACCAGCAACAAATTCACCACCAGCGCCGCGATCGTCACCCCCACCCCGACCGTCTCCACCAGAATGAGCAGCGCCGTCAGCAAAGCCGGCCCCGCGATCAACGGCATCCCCAGCGGCACCACCCCGAAGTCACGATCATCAGCGCCACCTTCCTTCTCCAGCCCCAGCAAATCGCGCGCCGCGAGCCCGAGCAGAATCAGCCCACCAGCGATCTGAAAATCCGCCACCGAAATCCCAAGCGCGCGAAACACCATTTGCCCGAGAAAAATGAACCCGATGGCCACGCCAAATGCCGTCACCAGCGCGAGCAGCCCCTGCCGCTGCCGATGTTCGCGGGTGGCGTTGGGCGCCATCCCCATGAAGAGCGCCACCAGCCCGATCGGATCGATCGCCACAAACAGCGGAATGAACGCAACAACAAAACTCTCGAGCAACGGAGGCATGGCGACGGAACGATTGCTTTACCGTCGCCGCTTCTACCACAATGTTTCGCCCATTCGCATGACAAAACTGCTCCCCCTCCTGCTCCTCGCTTTTACCCTCTCCACCACCGCACGCGCGGCCGAACTCAAGTCGATCGACGATTTCCGCCCCGCCGCCGAGAAGGCGAACTCCGTCCTCGCCCTCCCCGAGTGGGAGCAAACACCCGAAGCGATCGAAGCCACGATCAACAACGCCATCGCGCAGGCGAACAGCGCGTTGGATGAAATCGGCGCGCTCGACCCGGCAAAGGTCACCTTCAAGAACACTGTCCTGGCGCTGGACGACACCGGCTACCGCGCGCAGCAGGCCGCCAGCCGCATCTACTTCATCAAGGAAAGCAGCACGAACGCCGAGCTCCGCGCCGCCGCCGAGAGCGGCATCAAAAGATTCCAGGATTGGGCGGTCGGCACCGACTACCGCGAGGACGTTTACCGCTCCGTCAAAGCCTTCGAGAAAACAAAACCGAAACTCACCGGCGACGACCAGAAGCTCTTTCAGGAAGTGCTCCGCGATTACCGGCGCGCCGGCCTCGAGCTCCCGCTGGAGAAACGCGAGGAAGTCGAGCAGCTGCGCAAAGACGTCGCGAAACTCGCCACCGATTTCGCGACCAACATCAATCAAGCGCAAGGCCCGGTGGTGCTCACCAAAGACGAACTCGAAGGCGTGCCGGAAAGCTTCCTCGCTTCGCCCGGCGTAAAGACCGGCGACGACGCCTACACCGTGATGACGAACATCACGTTCCATTACAACACCGTCATGGACACCGCGAAACGCGAGGACGTGCGGAAGCGCCTCTACCTCGCCCGCGAAACCCTCGCGAAAGAGCAGAACCCGCCGCTCCTGAATGAAATCCTCGCCTTGCGCAACAAAATCGCGCTGCGGCTCGGTTACAAATCATGGGCCGATTACCAGACCGAGGTGAAGATGGCGAAGAACGGCACCACCGCCTCGAAGTTCATCAACGACCTCGTCGCGGGTGTGCAGCCAAAGTTCGAGCAGGAACGCGCTGAGCTGCAGAAGCTGAAAGCAGCCGAAACCGGCGATGCGAACGCCACCATCAGCATCTGGGATTGGCGCTACTACACCAACGAGCTGAAGAAGCAGCGCTACACCGTCGATACCGAGGCGCTCCGCGTCTTCTTCCCGTATCAGCAGACGCTGGAAGGAATGTTCAGCATCTATCAGCAGATCTTCGGATTGAAGTTCGAAGAAGTCGCCGCGCCGGACAAATGGATCGACGACCTGCAGCTCTACATGGTCACCGATGCGGCGGGTGGCGAACCGCTCGGCCTGTTCTACCTCGACATGTTCCCCCGCGAAGGAAAATTCAACCACTTCGCGCAGTTCGGCCTCATCGAAGGCAAACGCCTCCCCGATGGCAAATACCAGCGCCCGACGGTGGCGCTCCTCTGCAACTTCCCGCCACCCAGTGAGGGCAAACCGTCGCTCCTCACGCACACCGACGTGGAGACACTGTTCCACGAGTTTGGGCACGTGATGCACTCCATTCTCACCCGCGCGAATCACTCCCGCCACGCCGGCACCAGCGTCCCCGGCGACTTCGTCGAAGCTCCATCGCAGATGCTGCAGGCGTGGGTTTGGCAGAAGCCGGTGCTCGACACCTTCGCGGCTGATTACCGCGACCCGTCGAATAAAATTCCCGCCGAGACGATCGAGAAAATGGCGGAGGCGCGGCTCGCCACCGAAGGGATGCGCTACCGGCGGCAGTTCGCCTTCGCCTCGCTCGACCTGGCGCTGCACGGCCCGCATCCGGAAGGCGAGCCATACGACGCGGTCAAAGTCTCGAA
>JACCZQ010000518.1 GCA_013695905.1 Chthoniobacterales bacterium | reverse complement strand
CAGCGGGAAGCGGGGGTGGCGGTGAAGGTGGAGAAGCAGCCTGATCGTGCATGCGACGTGAAGCGTGAGAGCTTCTCAAACAACGAGCCGCTGTCGATCAGCTTCTGCGGGAAACGTCGTGCGGTATTCGCGCCAAGCGATGCCACCGACTCAATTCCAATAATTGTCGATGACACAATTTGAACTGCACTGCACTTATCGTCCCACCACAAAACGCCCGGAGGGCGTGACGGACTAAAGCCCGGAGCAACGGTGTTAGGAGCAAGTGATTTTTTCGGGGGAGACGGAGGGGATGGTTTTGGAGGTAAGAGTGGAGAGTTGGAAGTCGGGTTTTTGAAGCATGCGGTTGAGCAGGACGATGAGCTTGCGCATGACTGCGGTGAGAGCGACGAGGGGTTTCTTGCCTGCGGCGCAGAGGCGCTGGTAAAAGGTGCGCAGGATGGGATCGAAGCGGACGGCGCTGAGGGCGGCCATGTAAAGGGCGCAACGGACCGGGGCGCGTCCACCGCGGATGCGCCGGGTGCCTTTCCAGGGACCGCTGTCGCGGTTGTAGGGGGCGAGACCGGCCAGGGCGGCGGCTTCTCCCTCCTGGAGGGTGCCCAGTTCGGGCATCGCGGCTTGGAGGACGGCGGCCACGACCGGGCCAATTCCGGGGACTTGTTGCACGCGCTGGGCCCGGGCTTTCATCTCGGGGTCGGCTGCGATCTGGGCTGCGATCGCGCGGTCGCATTGGGCGATCTGGCGCTCGAGCAGGGTGAGCAACTGGCGGCTTTGCCGGCGCAGCAACTTGTCGGTGTCGTGGGCGCTGCGATTGAGTTCGGCGGTGCGGGTTTCAACCAGTTGGGCGCGGCGTCCGACCAGCTCGGCCAGATGGGTCTGATTCGCGCTGGGCGCGGGGGTGGGCTGGGGTGCGATGGCTTGGCCGAAAGCGGCCAGGACTTCGGCATCGATGGGATCGGTCTTGGCGTGAGCGCACTTGGCTTGAGCGAAGTGTCGCGCACGGGCCGGAGGGATGACGCTGACGATCCGGCCGGCGCCGTGGAGCGCTTTGACCAAGGCGGCTTCGTAGCCCCCGGTGGCCTCCAGGACGAGGTGGACGTGGTGGCCCGGCTGGGCCTGCTCGGCCGCATCGAGCCGGTGGAGGATGCGGGCGTGGCCCTTGGCATCGTTGGCGAAGCTGTGACCAGCTCCGTTCAGGCTGAGTTGGAGAGTGGCCTTGGCAACGTCCACTCCCGCGTAGATCATGGGATTGTTGTTCTGACTCATACTTGCAAATGCGAGCCCCGTGCGGTGCATCCGCGCGCGCTCTTTCAACGGTTCGAGTTTGGAAGAACGGATGAGGAAGGCGCAGGCTCCGGGACGCATCCCGCCTTTTGGGCGAATGCCAGTGCAAGCCACGCGCCTCTTCCTCATCACCGCCGCACTGGTTGCATCCGGTGCGGCGGCCTCCTTTACTGCCTGCTCAACACAGGCAATTCAACGAGCAATCCCAACATACAAGTGCAGCGCAGCGGAACTCCGGGACACAATGGTTGCGGGAGAAGCCAAACCCGTGCAACGGGTGACGGAACCTGGCGGGCGCGATTGGTGTTCAACGCCTCCGTCGCCCCTCCGGGGGCTTGGTTTGCGGCGGCACAGGGTAACCCGGAGTTCCGCTGATGCTGCACTCCGGGCTTCAATCCGTCGCGCCGTTCCGGCGCTGATGCGGACAGTGTTCGCGCGTGAAGGGCTCCGGAAATCTAAAACCTTACGCCGGCACCAGCTGCGGCATCCCGACGGAGATCTCCTCCTCTTCTTCTTCTTCGATCGTCGTCAGCGGCGCAAAACGATCGGCGCGGAAACCACGCTCGATTCCGTGGGCATTCAGCGGCCCCGTGATTTCGCACAGGTAAACCGCCGTCTCACCTTCCTCGCCGGTCAACCCGATTCCCGGCACAATGTCACGGATGGTGTAGGTCACACCCTCCTTCGGCAGTTCAGAATAGAGCTGCTCGATGCCGAGCGGGAACTTTCCGTCGACGCAGACCACCTTCTGATTCGGAAGAAACATAGTGCTTCATGATAACACCAGAACTGCGACACGAGCAACGGGTCTGCGTTTCACCGAAGCTGTCGGCACGGCCGGACCCTGCTTTAGTCGAGCAGCTCCTGCGGGACTTTGCCGCCGTTCTCCGCAAACTTCCGCAGCACCTGTTTGTGCAGCCACATATTCATTTTCGCAGAGTCGCTCTGGTCGCCGGTGTAGCCGAGCTCGGTCGCGAGCTCCTTGCGCGCGGAAAGGCTGCTGTCCATGCCGACCAGCTTCATCAGGTCCACGATCGATTTCTTCCAATCGAGCTTCTCCGGGTGCTTCGCTGCCATCTCGTTGAGCACCGCGTTCACATCGACTGAGGCTGGTGCCGCGCCACTTTGCGCGGGTGCGGCTGCCTGGCTGGCAGGTGTTGTGGAAGCGGTGGCAGGGGCCGCGGCTGGCGCAGCTGCGGGTGCGGAAGCGGCGGTCGAGGCTTGTGCCGGGCTGCCGCCGAAAACTTTGGACATCAATTTATTAAACAGGCTCATACTCAGTAATCGGAACGTGGCGCAGTTCGGCTGTCTCCGCTGGAGAGGCGACAC
>JACCZQ010000072.1 GCA_013695905.1 Chthoniobacterales bacterium | reverse complement strand
GCTCAGAGGAGCCGGCTATCATGTGTTTCACGACCTCCGCCGCGACGGGTTCAACATCGATCACGTGGTGGTTGGACCTGCTGGCGTGTTCGCCATTGAGACGAAGTTCCGAAGTGGCAACGGCGAGATCGAATTTCGGAATGGAGAAGGCCTGTTTGTCGGCGGTAGGAAAGAGGAAGACGATCCGCTGCTGCAGGCACGCAGAAATGCGCGGGACGTACACGCAATGCTGAAGGAAGACTGCAAGATCGACCCGTGGGTAAATCCGCTCGTGGTGTTCGTTGGCGAGTGGCGAATCAAAGACAAGTGGCGGAACACCGCCGCGCGCGTGCTTACGCCGGAGCAGATCGGCAGCTACTTCGATCGACGACAGCCGGAGCTGACGCGGAACGAGATCAAACTGATCGCAACACACCTCGAGCG
Organism: Chthoniobacterales bacterium; assembly: GCA_013695905.1. GTDB lineage: Bacteria > Verrucomicrobiota > Verrucomicrobiia > Chthoniobacterales > UBA10450 > JACCTI01. The sequence goes on along the minus strand of JACCZQ010000072.1, from coordinate 2,455 downwards.
GTCGGTGAAGTGCTGACCATCGTCAGAACAGCAGCAGGCCAACTGCGATCCAAATGACGCCCGCGAGCATGGGCACGTCGCGCGTGTCGGCGTTCGCCGCCGCGGCCGAATGATGTGCTCAAGCTGCTGTCGATTCACGGCGCTGGAACTCGCGAATGATGGCGGTGCGCTCGGCGACTGAGAGCAGGCCGGCAAACGGGCTGGACTGACGCAGTCGGGTGGCGCGCTCATCGGTGCCGGTGAGCGCGGCCATCAGCTCGGCGGATGGGCCGTCGAGGAGTTGCTGCCACTCGAGCAGCGCCGGCCGGACCCGGGGCGACGCGGTCGCCAGCCACCGCCGGAGGGAAGCGCGAGCGCGGTCGAGCAGGGCCGGGTTCTCCGCCAGTTTCGTGGCGGTAAGGCGGTCGAAAGCGAGGCTGCGTTGTTGATCCCGCTCCAGCTCATGTGTTGCACGGACGTGCAGAAATGGCCCGGGGAGCGCGCGAGCCAGACGCCAGTTGAGGCACTCATCGATGAGTACCCTCACACCGTCTCGAGCATCCGCAGCTTGCCGGCTTCTATGACCGCGATCACCTGCGCGCGCTTCACCGATGGGAAACCGTCCAGAAAATCTTCGATCGATTCACCGCCTTCAAGCGAATCGATCAGGTTCTGGAGCGGGACGCGCGTGCCCGTGAAAACGGGTGTTCCGCCCATGATTTCCGGGTCGGAATGGATAATGCCCTTCAAGTCGTCGGCGCTCATTTCGTCATATTACTCCATTCTTGTCGAAGAGCTCGCCTGGGCTTTTGTTACTCGCGGGCATTCGCGCAAGGCCGTTTTATTCAGCTGGCTTGAAAAACTCCATCAGAAAGAGCACGAGCCAGACCCGCGAGACACGCCCACCCATCCTTCCGGGGCTGGAGCAATTTCCCCGCACCTGACCCCGGAGTTTCGCTCCCGCTGCACTCCGGGCTCCCATCCGCCGCACCTCCGGTGCTCTGCTCCGTGGAGCGCAGGCTCGGACCAACTCCGCCAGCGCTACCCTTCATTGCACTCATGACAAAGCACTAGCCGCATTCGTCGTCCGTATCATCAAGAGCTCGCGTCGCCGCACTTCATAATTCCCCATTCATCCTTTCCCGAACCTGCGCTAGGGTGCGCTTCTATGCGCGACAGTTACCTTCAGGAATATTACCAGCTGCTCCGGTTCCCCAGCGTCTCGACGGACGATCAACACAAGCAGGACACCGCCGCCTGCGCGCAATGGCTGGTGGAGAAACTCACTTCGATCGGGCTGGAGGCGAAGTCGGTGCCGACGAAGGGGCACCCGGTGGTATGGGCGAAGAATAAGCACCAGCCGGGGCGGAAGACGGTGATGATCTACGGGCACTACGATGTGCAGCCGCCGGATCCGCTGGAGCTCTGGGATTCGCCGCCTTTCGAGCCGGTGGAGAAGAATGGCTACGTCTTCGCGCGAGGCGCGACGGACAATAAAGGACAGATTTTCGCGCATATCCTCGGGGTGCAGGAGACGATGGAAAAGGACGGCGAGTTGCCGGTGAATCTGCATTTCGTGATCGAGGGTGAGGAGGAGATCGGCAGCGGGAATCTGGGGCCGTTTCTGCAGGAGAATCTCGATGCGTTGAAGTGCGATGTGGTGGTGGTGTCGGATACCGGGATGATCGCAAAGGGGACGCCGACGCTGAGCTACGGCCTGCGCGGGGTGACGGCGCTGGAGGTTAAGATCACCGGCTCACAGATGGATCTGCACTCGGGGATGTTTGGCGGTGCGGTGGCGAATCCGATCACCGCGCTGACGCAGCTGCTCGCGACCGTCCACGACCGCGAGGGGCGGGTGGCGATTCCCGGCTTCTACGACAAGGTGAAACCGCTGGAGGATTGGGAACGCGAGATGTGGCGGAAGCTGCCGCTCGATGGCGACAAGGAGATTCTCGACGAGACGGGGTCGCCGGAGCTGTTCGGCGAGGCGGGGTATAGCACGCTGGAGCGGCTTTGGGCGCGGCCGACGGCGGAGATCAATGGCATCGGCGGCGGCTACCAGGGGCAGGGGACGAAGACGGTGATCGCCAGCCATGCGATGGCGAAGCTAACGTTCCGGCTGGTGCCGAATCAGGATGGGCCGGAGATCTTGGAGCTGGCGAAGAAGCATCTGCGAGCGAATTTGCCGAAGGGGGTGACGATGGAGATCACCGACGGCCACAGCGGGCCGTGGTACCTGACTGATCCGCATTCGGGCGTGGGGCAGGCGGCGCAACGCGCGCTGCGGGTGGCGTTCCCCGGCAAGGAGCCGGCGTTGATCCGCGAGGGGGGGAGCATTCCGATCACGTCGCAATTCCGGACGATCCTGGGCGTGGAGACGCTGCTGCTCGGACTGGCGCTGGCGGATTGCCGGGCGCATTCGCCGAATGAGAATTTCCCGCTGGAAAATTTCGAAGCCGGCATTCGCCTGAAC
>JACCZQ010000069.1 GCA_013695905.1 Chthoniobacterales bacterium | reverse complement strand
ACCAACAAAGGACAAACAATGAAAATCACAAACCTTCAGAAAGTGGCGACAATCACAGCCTGCTGCCTCATCGGCATGGCCGGTTATACCACGGCGAATGCACAGGGTCGCAGCGGCGGCGCCGGCGGTGCCGGGATGGGCGCAGGCATGGGTGCTGGCCCACGCGGCGGGATGGGTATGGGCGCCGGAATGGGTGGCAACGCGTTCGGAGCCGGTAATTCTTCCTTCGGCCAGGGCCAGGCCTTCCGTCCGCAGACCGGTTCCGTAAACTCCGGCTTCGGCAGAGCGACGGCTGCAACGGCGCGGGCCAACGCGCAAGCGCGCGCTGACTCCGAAGACATCGCAGCGATCAAGGCTGAAACGAAAGCCAGAAAAGAGGCCCGCTCGCGAAACAGCGCTGGTGCGGGTAATTCGCTCTTTGGTCGCCGGCAGGGCGATGCCTCGACGCGGACTACTGGCTCGGCGAACTCGCAGTTCGGGCGCGATAAAGCGGCAGACGCGCAGGCTTCCCGCAGCACCAGCGCGCGGAGCAGCAGCTCCACAAATCGCGGCAACGCTGAGTTCGGACGCCAGCAGGCCGATGCGGAGACCCGCACCACCGGCGAGCAGAACTCACGCTTCGGGCGCACCAAAGCCGAAGAGAAAAAAGCCAAGGCGCGCGCTAAGCGGAACTAAGCGCCGTTCCAGATCTATGGTGACTGCGGCAGGGATGTGTTCCCTGCCGCAGTTTTTTTGTCTTGGCGCCAATCGCCTGCCGAGCTCTTCAGCATCGGGGTTTGAGATTCAGGTAGTCAGTTCAAGAGGCGACCACATTTTCCCCTCGTCATCATTGGCCTGGACCGTGATGGAAGGTGCGCCGCGAAGACACATCTCATGAGAGGCGGCGCAAGTCATGATGCGGAGAAGCCCACAGCGGGCGAGGCGGCCGGAGTCGGCCCCGCTGAGGGACGGAGCAGCAACTCTCTGCGGATTCTGCGGTAGAGCCTAAAAGTTTTTAGCGCCTTGGCATAGGCAGTGCTTGAAGCGCGCTCCCGCGCGGAGGCGTGATTACGGGCGTGCCAAGGGCCGTTCCGAGCGAAGAACGTTATCAGTTTTTCTGCCTTAGAGAGGTATCACCCGGTACAAACGAGGCCCCGAGAGAAAAAGGGGTCCGGCAGGCATGCGAAATGTTATTGACGGTGAGAATCAATTATGACAAATATGGAAATCATAAGAAATCGCCGCGGTTGATTGTTGATTCGCGGATATCGCCAGAAGCACTAACCACCGCACCAGACTCAGGAGAAAACATCGTGATCAAACGCAACTTCCTCATCGCCGCCCTCGGCGCTGTCACCCTGCTCGCAGCCAACGCTCCCGCAGCCGTCCTCGACCTCCGCACCACCAACACCGGCACCATCAATGGCGCCATCTTCACCACCGACTTTCGGCAACCGACCGGCACGGGTGTTTTCAACCCGTTCCTGTCCATGCAGAACTCGCCGATGCAGCAGGGCTACAACAGCAACACCGGCAACTTCGACACCAAGCGTGAGCCGCAGTGGAACCATGAGATCCGGTTGTCGGACCTCCGGATCACCAACTTCGGTGGCGTTAATTACTTCGGTTTCGTCGTGGATATCAACGAGCCGAACTCGCCCAACCAGTCGATGATCAGCCTCGATGCGCTCCGCATCTGGACTTCCCCGACGACTCAGTACAGCCTTTTGACGGACGCCAACGGCTTCTTCAACGGTCCGCTTGGGCAGCTCCGCTACGATCTCGGCAACAACAGCGTCCTCTACGACGATCGCAACAGCGGTAGCGGCCAATCTGACATCCAGTTCTACATCCCCGTGGAGTTCTTCGCTGGTGCGCAATCGACCGACTACGTTTACATGTATCAGCGCTGGGGTGGCGCCGACTCGAGCCAGGGCGGCTTCGAAGAGACCGCGATCGCCCAGGGCATCGTGTCAACTCCTGAGCTCAGCTCCTTCTTCCCGATCATCGGGTTGATGGTGGCGGTGCTCTCGACGCAAATCCTGCGCCGCCGGCGCGCTGCGCAGCTGACTGCGTAAGACTGCAAGTTTATCTCCATTGTTTGGCGGGGGCGGCAGAAATGCCGCCCCCGTTTGCGTTTCGCGCGAAGCGCCGGAGCGGAGAAATCGATCCGCGGCGGCGATGAGGAAGCGAGAACGAAAATTGCGCGTATTCCCGCCCAATCAGCGATTGCCAAGCCCGCGCGCGCACTCCTAAGTTAGCGCCCCTCTCTTATCTATATGCACGCTCAACCCGAGATGAAGATCTTCAGCGGCTCGGCCAACCGGGAGCTCGCGCAACGCATTTGCGCGGCAATCGGACAGCCGCTCGGGCAGGCGACGATCAGCTCCTTCCCGGACGGCGAGACCTACGTCCGCATCGAGGAAAACATCCGCGGGCGCGATGTTTTCATCATCCAGCCGACTTCGCCGCCGACCAATCAGCACCTCATGGAGCTGCTCATCATGGTGGATGCGGCGCGGCGGGCGAGTGCGGATCGCATCACCGCGGTGATTCCGTTTTTCGGCTACGCGCGGCAGGATCGGAAGGATCAGCCGCGGGTGCCGATTACCGCGAAGCTGGTGGCGAATCTGCTCGTGGCGGCCGGTGTGCATCGCGTGCTGACGATGGATCTTCATGCGCAGCAGGTGCAGGGATTTTTCGATATCCCGGTGGATCACCTCTACTCGATGCCGGTGTTGATTAAGTACCTGCGCGAGCGGCTGACCCGGAAGACGGTCGTGGTATCGCCGGATCTCGGCGGCCTCAAAATGGCGTCGGCCTACGGGCAGGCGCTGAATGCGAATATCGCGATCGTGGCGAAGCAGCGGAAGACTGCCACCGAGACCGAGGCTCTCTACATGATCGGTGAAGTGGAAGGCTGCGACGTGCTTCTGGTCGATGATTTGACCGAGACGGCGGGGACACTCACCTCCGCCGCCCGCATGCTGAAGAATCACGGCGCGCTCGACATCTACGCCGGCGTCGCCCACGCGGTGCTGGTGGATCTTGCCATTCCCCGTTTGCAAAACTCCGTGATTGAGGAATTAATTACGACCAACAGCACGCCTGTGCGCACGGTGGAGGGATTTAAGACCACTGTGCTTTGCGTCTCCGAGCTTCTCGGCGAAGGCATCAAGCGGATTCATAATGACGAATCCGTTTCGTCGCTGTTCAAGATCGAAAACAGCAGCAAGTAAGACTTCACCATGGCCAAACAAGTAAAACTCACCGCTGAACGCCGCACCGGGCTCGGGCGTTCCGCCGTTCGCAAAATCAAAGCCACCGGAGCTGTGCCTGCTGTCATCTACGGTTCCAAGGATAAACCCGAGGCGCTGCAGGTCTCCCGCCGCGAGATCAACGCCATCCTCAGCCACGCCTCCGGCGAAAACATTCTCGTGGAGCTGGAGATCGCCGGCAGCGGGAATCGCCTGGCCCTGGTGCAGGAGGTGCAGCATTCGCCGATCGGTGGCGATGTTCTGCATATCGATTTCCATGCCGTCTCGATGGATGAGATGATCGAAGCCGACGTGCCGCTGGAGCCGATCGGCACCGCGAACGGCGTGAAGAACTTTGGCGGTCTGCTCGAGCAGAGCCTGCGCTCGCTTTCGATCGAATGTAAGCCGCGCGATCTGCCGGATGTGATCAGCGTCGATGTCTCGGCGCTGAACGTCGGCGACGCGATCCACGTTCGCGAGCTCCCTCTGCCTGAGGGTGTGACCACGCGCGTCCCGCCGGATCTCACGGCCTTCTCCGTCCTCGCTCCGACAGTCGAGGAAACTCCGGCGGTCGCAGCCACGGCTCCGGCGGCACCGGAAGTGATCAAGGAGAAGAAGGAAGACACCGACGCAGGAGCGGGCGCGAAGGACAAGAAGTAGGCTGCGGCCTGCTTCGCTGCGCCTGACAAGTCGTGGAGGCGGAACCTGCCGGGAGCACCCGGATGGTGGTCGGCCTCGGTAATCCGGGCGCCGAGTACGAGCGGACGCGTCACAATATCGGCTTTGCGGTCCTGGATCAGCTCGCGGCCGACGCCCGGGTCGAATGGCAACGTTCCGCCAAGTGGGGTGCGTATTGGGCGAAGGCTGAGCAGGTACTGCTGGTCAAGCCGATGACTTATATGAACCGCAGCGGCGGACCGTCGCTGGCGGTGGCGCAGTTCTACAAGATCGCGCCGGCCGAAATGCTGATCGTCCTCGATGAGCTGGCGCTCGAGCTGGGACGCCTTCGTTTGCGCCTGAAAGGCAGCCCCGGCGGACACAATGGCCTGGAGTCGGTGATCACCACTTTCGGCACGGAAGAAATCCCGCGGCTCCGGATTGGCATCGGAGCGCCACCTGGGGCCGGCGCGGTGGATTGGGTGCTGGGAAAATTCTTCGAGGAAGAGATGCCGGCGGTGACGAAAACCGTCGTGCTCGCGGCCGAGGCGGTGAAAGTGGCGATTGACAAAGGCGTCGTTTCCGCGATGAACACGTTCAACCCCGAAAGTGTTCGGGGTAAACAAAAACCGGAAACATGAAGAACCGTTACGAAGCATTGCTCGTCCTCAATACGCAGGGCAAAGAAGACACCGTTAAGGACCTCGTCGATCGTCTCGAGGGCGAATTCCAGAAGGAAGGCGCCGATATCGAACAGGTGCAGAAGATGGACAAGCGGCAGTTCTCCTACCAGGCGGGCGAGCTCGATGCCGGTCACTACGTGAACTTTATTTTCCACGCCGACTCGCAGCTGATCACGACGCTGCGCTCGAAGTTCAAGCTCGATCCGGAAGTTTACCGCCAGCACTACCAGCGCCTGAAGCCGAAGGCGGAAGTCCGGCCGAAAAAGGTCGCAGCGGAGAAGTAACCTCGCTAAAACACACGGATGGCCAGCTTCAACAAAGTCATCCTTGTCGGGAACCTCACACGCGACCCGGAGGTGCGATATACGCCGAAGGGCAGTGCGGTTTGCGATCTCGGCCTCGCGGTGAATCGCCAGTATAGCCTGGAGGGCGGCGAGAAGCGGGAAGAAGTCACCTTTGTCGATGTCGTGCTGTGGGCGCGTCTCGCGGAAATCGCCGGTGAATACCTGAAGAAGGGACGGCCGGTGCTCATCGAAGGGCGGCTGCAACTGGATAGCTGGGATGACAAACAGAGCGGACAAAAACGCTCCAAGCTGCGCGTGATTGGCGAAACGATGCAGTTGCTCGGGAGTCGTCCGACCGGTGGAGAAGGGGACGAAGGATCTAGTGGTGGCGGCGGTCGTTCTTATGGCGGCAGCAGCAGCCAAAGCCGCTCCAGCGCTCCACCTCCGAAAGCGCCTCCATCGGAGCCGGACGACGACGAGATTCCGTTCTGAAATGGCGTGTTCGGAGACTTCCGGTTTCTCTCTGACCCCTAAATACCTCGCGTAGCGAGGGCAAATATCCGAAACGGCGCCTCTTTTGGGGCGCCGTTTTCGCGTACCGGACACGCAGCTAGTGTAGTGTGTTCTCGATTTTGTAAACTTACACGGCATTCGCCCTCGTAGGCGATGCATCTCAGCTTGGCCGGAATGTAAACTTTACCGCCGAAAGCGTCGGATAGCCGTGGTTTTGGACCGGAATCTAATTGTGTGAGACCGAGCAGTATTTTTTCCAGAATTTCTGAATTTCGCTGCGCGCTGGCTGAATAGGGAGTTGTGAGGGAACACTTTTAGCTGCACCCCAACTCGCTTCGCCCCGATGGAACCCGCGCATCCCAAACCGTTTTTCGTGCATATCGCCGTGGCCAAGCCAGATTGCGCGTAGCATGCTCAGACGGGAGCGAAGTGTTGAACGATCTCCGCAGACGCGGTATCATAGAAGTGTGAGCCGCGAGATCATCGATTATCCTTTCGCCGAAGACTTGGCCGCTGCCGAGCGCTTCGATCGGTTGGCAGAGATGCACCCCCGCCCAAGCTCTGACTACCACTTTCGGACAGTCGAGGAACTCATGGCTCCGCTAACGGAGGACAGCTCGTTTAAGGAGTTGGTGGCGGAAGAAGCCACCAATCCGCGGCTGCGCGCCGCATGGCTGGAGAGGTAAAGCCTGTTCGCCTCGTCGTGGCGAATACCGGCCCGATTGTGGCCGCGCAACTCGGAGAATGCCTAGAGCTGCTGCCGGAGGTCCTGAGCAAGGTTCACATTCCCTTGGCCGAAATGGACGAATGGCGCGAGACGCTCGCAAATGCCAACAGGAAGTTGCCGGATGCAAAGCGGCCGGACATACCCACGTTGCTCGGCCGCTGGACACAACGCGGCCTCTTGGTTCTGCATGAGCTGACCCCCGTTCAAGATGAGCGGGCGATGGAGTTCACCGCGTATATCCACCCAGAGCAGGTCGCCAGCGGACGCCCCTCAGTGGACGGTTCCGCGATCGCATTAGCGAGAACGCTGATCGACTTGGGCGAGGCGCAGGCGCTGCTCGCGGACGAGCGCAAGATCAGACTTTGTGCACAGAGAGAACGCGTCGCGGCGGTTGGATCGATCTGGCTCTTCACCCGGATGTATGAAGCTGGCGCCATGGATTTCGATCGCGCCCAACAAACGCTGCAACTCGCGAGAGATCGCGGTCAGTTTTACTCCGAGGGGTTGGTG
>JACCZQ010000033.1 GCA_013695905.1 Chthoniobacterales bacterium | reverse complement strand
GTTCAGTCTCAGGTTGTCTGACCAGTGCCTGCAACCCCTGCTCCGTCGTCGGCAGGAAGCCGTTGACGCTTTCGTAGAGCCTCAACTGCGTGGAGATGGCCTGGAGATCGGCGCTGACTCGCATGTCGCGGGCTACGCCCGTGGTGTTCCCCAGCCGCGCCACGGCGACGCCCAGAATGATGACGATGATACCGACGACAAGCATGATCTCGAGGAGCGTGAAGCCGGCTCGAGAGCGCGTGACGGAGAGTTTGTTCATTTCGGATCGAGCAGGTAGTCGGATTTGTCCCACAGGTATTTGAGTTGGATCTGTGTCGCCCGAATGGCAGAGGCTGAGGTGCCCGGTCCACCAATGACTACGATGTCGTTGGTCCCGACCCTCAATTTTGCGCCTGCGACGAGTTTCTGCGCCCGCACCCACCCGGTGTAGCGAAAGCGCATCCCATCGATCATGCGTTCTGTCTCTCCCCGATAACCGGGATCGGCGAGATCGGGCAACGCAAGTGAGACAGGGCCCAGCGGTTCTCCGTTCAGATAAATCTCCGGCGGCGCATCCACGCGTGCAGCTGAGACTTCGAAGCTGATCAAGGCCGCGAGCGGCAACGCTTCGATCCCAAACTGAAAGGCAGCACCGGCCTGCACGCTGGCGCCCATGCGGATCACCTCTGGCGCGAGGCTGGCGGTGACGGTGCCGAAAGTCTCCGTGTCATCCTCCGGCGCGCGCAGCGGAGCGGCCGCGGCGAATGGCTCCGGTACGATTTCGCGCTGTTCGGCGTGGAGGGGATGTGCCACCTGGCGGCTGGTCATCCAATCCAGGTAAGCTCCGCGCACGTGGGTGCCGTCCCCCGGCACTTCGACGTCGATGGCGGAGACGCCGATCATCGGGAGCAGAATGGTGTCGGAGCTGGGGAGATCAATGCCGCCACCGAGCTCGCTGGAGCGGAGCACCTGGGTGCCGAGTTCATCCCAAACGATCACGATCGGGCGCTGCTGCGGTTTATCATCGAAGAAGAGGCGGAAGAGCAGCATCTGCAGGTCGCCGCTCGGGTGCGCGACGCGGATGCGGAAGATGGTGCGCGCCGCCACCCCTTCGCGTGCGGGGACGGGCACGAGGTTGACGGATTCGACCCAGGTGGGGACGTGCTGCGGCTTCGAGTGGGCGGCGGCACTCTGGCGCAGATCGATCCAGGCGCTTTGGGCCGGCACGAGGTTGCCAGGCGCATCGGGGTAGCCCGGCAGCACTCGCCTGAACGCCTCCTGCGCGGACGCTGCGGGGAGCGCGGCCATCAACAGAAAGGCAGACGCGAAGAGCCGGAGGAACATTGAAGGAGCGAGAATACCTCAACGCGGGCGCGTCTGTAAACTACTCGTCATCTCAAAGACCGCGGAAAGGATGCTGAAGACCACGAACCCGACGATGACAGCAATGCAGACGATGATGACCGGCGGGATGAGCTGCGAGGTGATCTGCACGGTCCGGTCCAGCTCTCGCTCATAGACGTCGGCGATCGTTTGCATCGTCTGCGCGAAGTGGCCGGTCTGTTCGCCCACCGCCATCATGTCGGTGAAGAGCTCCGGGAAAATCTGGTGCGCGCTCAGCGCGACGGAGAGGTTCGCGCCGTCGATAACGGAGCGACGGACTTCGGCGAGCTTCCGCTCGAGGTATTTATTTCCGGCGATTTCGGTCACGAGATCGAGCGCCTTGAGGAGCGGGATGCCGTTCTCCATCAGCGTGCCGAGCGTGCGGGAGAATTGCGCGTAGTAGCGGTGCTTGATAATGCGGCCGTAGCCGGGGGAGGCGAGCCGCAGCCGATCCCAGGTGACGTGGCCTTCTTCTGTGCTGATGAAGGCGCGAATGCCGATGGTGCCGCCGACCACCAACGCCACCGCCACCCACCAGTAGGTGGTGAGGAGATAATGGAATGCGACCAGCATCCGCGTCGGCAGAGGCAGGGCGCCGCCGTTCTGCGCCATGAACGCAGTCAGCTGCGGCACCATGAAGGTGATGAAAATCGTCATCAAGACACCGCCCGCGAGCGCGAGAAACGCCGGATAAATCAGCGCCTGCTGCACGCGGTCGCGCAGATTTTTCGCCTGCATCAGGTGCTCGACGAGGCGCCGCAAAATCTCCGGCAGCGCGCCGCTCGCCTCACCAGCCGCGATCAGGTTGACGTAGATGGTGGGAAAAATGCGGGGGAAATCGCGCAGCGCCTGTGAGAAGCTCCGGCCGTCCACCAGCGCCCGGTGCAGAGCGGCGGTCATCTGCTGCACCTTCGCGTGCTTCAGCCGCTTCTGCAGCACGGCCAGCCCTTCGTCGAGCGTCATGCCGGCCTGCAGCAGGTGTGCGAGTTGCTCGGTAAAGATCAGCAGCTGCGTGTGCGGAATTTTGAGCCGCTGGGTCGCAAGGGCAGGTGCGGCAGCGACTCGGGCGGTGCTGGTGCCGGGAGCGCTGGTCACCACCTGCGGCGCTCCGCCGACGATCTCGATGCGGATCGGGATGTAACGCAGTTGCTCGATCTGCCGAATCGCGACGGACCGATCGGCGCAATCGAGCGTTCCCTCGACAAGTCCGCCTTGCATGTTCCGCGCGCGGTAGGCGAACTGTGGCATTGCTGGGGATTATAGCGCGAAACGGCAGCCGCGCACCAGCTTCCGCGACGCCAGTGCGTCTTTACCGGCGCGGCAGCGTGAGGCAGATGTAAACCGCAGAAGCGAGCAGCAGCACCGCGCCGACGGGCACGAGCAGAATGGTGAGTCCGGGTTCGTCGCGGATGCGGAAGAGGCCGGCGAAGAAGAAACCGGCCGGTAACAGGATCACCGACAAGCTCAACCCGAGCGATGTCATCGGGCGGATGCGGATCAGATCGAGGCGTGCACAGACCGCGGCCAGGAGCAGCACCATGTTGAGCAGCGTGCCGTGGGCGTGCGCGAGGCGGAACAGATCGCGGCGCGTGGCTTCATCGAGATACGCGGGCGAGCGAAAGGCATTGAAACCTTCCAGCAGAATTCCGAAGGAAATCCAGAGCGCGAGAGAGATCCAACCCTGCCGGAGCAATGCTGTCCCGGCATACGCAGGAGGGGCCGCGGCGGCCGACGCAGCGGCGGGTGGCGCAGAGGCTCGTTTATTCGCCGACTTCGACATCTGTTTCGGTGCGGCCTGCGCTCAGGCGTTCGCGCGCTTCCCGCGCCGCCTGCCGCAGGTCGGCGGGCCAATTGGGATACCACGTCTGCAGCGTCGCATTTCGCACGCTGGCAGGGGCGAGATAATCTGGCTTCGGCATGTCGGGGCGATGGGCAGCAAGGGCGTTCGCCGCAAAGTATCGCACAATCGGATAGGTATCCTGCATTGCTTCTAAGAGGAGCGGAGCATAAGTGCCGGTGGCGTGCGACATCGCGGCCGCCGTGAGCCCGCGCAACACCGCATCTCCCCCGAACAACGCGCGCTGGCCTTCCGGTTCATCGTAGCGCTGGTCGCCCGGCACGCTCTCCTTGTACGTCTCTGGCCAAAGGCGCTGCGTCTCAGCGATGGCCCGGTTCGCAGACCAATCGAGGTGACACTGATTACAGGCGTTTGGCTTGTCGAACCGGGTGGTCTCATCCGGTCGCGGGTTCTGGATGTCGTGGGTGCGATGCGCGGCCATGATGCCATAGACGATCTTCGGCATGTGGCAATTGAAGCAGAGGCTGCCGGTGGATTCCGCCGCGTGTTTCGTGTGCTGCACCAGCTGCGTCGGCGTGGAGAATTGCTGATGGCACTGGATGCAGGCTGCGTTCGTCTTCATCTCTTCGGTGAGCTGCCCGCGCGGATCGCCGTCGTGCATGGTATGGCAGGAGATGCAGGTGATCCGTTTGCCCGGTTCACCGCCGACGAAGCAGGCGGAGCGGGTCATCCCCTGATACTCAAACGCCGTCAGACGAGGCGAACCATCCTTCCAGAAACGCGTCGCGAAGCTGAACTCGCCGACCTTGGTCTCCTTCTGCACCGGCTTGTAAAAATCGTGGAGATTGTCGCCCGGATCATAGGGATCGGCCTTCATCATTTCGCGGATGCGCGAGGGCGGCTCGGGGATGCGCTGGCCGTGGCAATGGCCGCAGATCATCGCCGCGTGATCGGTGTCGAGCTTCGCCGGGTTGACAATGGATGTCGCCGGCGCGCTCTGCTCCTTCAGCTGCCACCAATAACGAGTCACCGGCGAGAGCGCCCGCTGCGCATGATCCCCAGCCGGACCATGACAAGCCCCGCAAGCGATGCCGAGCTCCGTCACCTCCGTGTTCCAGGTGCGATTGTCCCAATCGAGCCCCGGCTGCGCCTTCACGTTGTGGCAGAAGACGCAGTTCGAATTCCACTCCGCCACGTGCCGCGTGTAGGGGCTGCCATCCGGGAAAAAGAAGGAGCCGTTCAGGTGCATCCAGCGCTGCTGCACCAGATCGTAGGCCACCGGCATGCGAAACCAGGTGTCGCCGGTTTTTGTGAGGTATTGCTGGATGCGGCGGGAGCCAACGGTGCGGACGATTTCCTGCTGCTGCGTTTTTCCGTCCACGCCAGTCGTGCGCATCCAATAGGCGCCGTTCTCGCGCACCATCTCGGTGCGAACGCCCTGATACACGATGGTGTTTTCCCGCTCGAAATCGCCGAGGATGCTGTGCGTCCCCGCCTCCTGCGTCATGGTGCGATGGAAGGTGGCGTGCCAGCTCTGGTAGTTCGATTCGTGACACTTCCGGCAATCGTTCGACTCGAGGTAACCGGCATCGGCACGTCCGGCGCGGACCGACCGGTAATCCGGCGCGACAGCCCAGAGCGCGGCGGCGATCCCAAGCAGCGTGATGAGCGTAACGGCCCACGCGAGGAGAGGCTTCGGGAGTCGGGAGAGCGTCATCAAAAATTCAGCGAGCGGCGGGAGAAGTGTGCCATCCCGCGCGCACGGCGGCTAGCGAGAAACCTGCAGGCGCGAGTTTTCTGACGCGGCCTTCAGGGTGAGCTGATTAACTCCCGCTGCTCCTTGAGTTCCGGCTTCGCTTTCACGGCGGCGTCGGCGAACTTTTCGGCGGCTTCGTTCTGGCCGGTGCTGTGCGCGAAGACGGCGGATTGCCAGAGCCGATCGCCCGCATCGGGCGCACTCGGTGCAGCGAAGGCGGCCGACATGGCGAGCAGAGATCCCGCCGGCAAACGCGTCCAGGCGAAGGGAGCGCTGCCTCTGCTGCCGGGAATGCGGAGAGCGATTTCGCTGTCGGTGGCGGAGATCACTCCCTGGTAAGCGACGCCGCCGACTTTGATGGCACCCTGATAGCGGCCGCTGCGCAGATCGAGAATGAGACGGCTCTTCCAATCGCGCAGGACGGTGTAGCGCTGCCGCTCGTTCTCGCGGGCCTCGACGAGCGACGGCTCGGTGACTTGCGTCGCGGTTACGGCATCGTAGGCGGCGGTGAAATCGTAGGTGGCGGCGGCGGCGCGCGCCTTCGCGAGGGCTGCTTCCCACTGCGGCGATTGCTCAGCGAGGAGCTTCTGGCGTTCGGCTTCGGCGGTCTGGTCGAGGCGTTTCGTTTCGACCGCGAGGCGCTTGAGGTTGTTGTTCAATTCGTTGGCGAGAGCGCCGCGCGTTTTCAATTGTCCCTGCAGCTCGCGCAGTTTTTCCGTGGCCGCGGCGATCTCGGCGGCGGTGGTGAAGCGTGGCGGGAGCTGCTTCGCCTCGGTGAAAACGCGGTAGTCATCGAGGTAACGGCGCGCGATCGGCTTGTATTGATTGATCCATGCGAACTCGCCCGCTGTTTCGCTGACGACGAACTGCTCGAGGAACGCGGCGGCCTCGGCGAATTGGCTGAGCTGCCAGTTTTTCAATCCATAAAGGAGGAGGCTGAGGGCTCCGGGACTTTTCGGATCAATGGTGTCGACATCGCTCGCGCGCACCGGGCCGGGAGCGGCCACGCGGGCGGCGGTGTCGGTGAAGAAGCGCGCGAGCGCCTTGTCGTCCACTGCGCCGGCGCGCTCCACCTTCTGGAAGGCTTCGCGGGCGGGGGTGGGTTTTC
>JACCZQ010000514.1 GCA_013695905.1 Chthoniobacterales bacterium | reverse complement strand
GAGCAGGCGGGGGAGGAGACGCAGAAGCTCGATGAGGAATTCCTGCTCGCGCTCGAGCACGGGATGCCGCCGGCGGGCGGGATTGGGATCGGGATCGATCGGCTGACGATGTTGCTGACGGGGGCGGAGTCGATCCGGGATGTGATTTTCTTCCCGCTCCTGAAGCCGAAGCGGGAGTAGCGAGGATTTATCCTGAGGTGAAAAGCGCGCGGCGCGTGCTATGTTCCGGGTTCATGGAAACGCCACAGATCACAGCTTATTTGAAAACCCATTGCGGTTGGAGCGCCGGTGTTCGCGCTGTGCTCGCCAAATACAATCTCCCCTACACGGAAAAAGACATCATTCAGAACCCGGCCTTCCGCTGGGAGATGGAGACGAAAAGCGGCCAACCGCTCTCGCCCTGCGTGGAGGTCAATGGACAGATGGTGGCGGATGTCAGCGGCGAGGAGCTGGAAAGTTATCTCATCGAAAACAAGGTGGTGCAGCCGAGCAGCGATGAGCCGGCGGTGCCGATCAACGCCCCCTGCGCAGACGAGCAGCACCAGGGTGCGGTGCGGCTGCAGTTTTAGGCGCCGCGCGGTTGGAGCCGGGAACGTTTTCCCGGGCAGCGTGAGACGCGGCCTCGTCCACCGCCCGACGGGAGGCTTGCCCGGGCTGCAAACGCGGGACTTTCGCGCTCGCGGAAACAATGAGTAAATTGCGGCTGCAGACGGTCGAATGCTGCTGACGACCGAACAGATTATGTCGATGAAGCTATTTGCCCGCCGCCTTGGATCCCGGAGAAGCGGCCGCGGCTCCACCAAAAAATCCCGCCGCCGCATCGGCATCGGAGTTGTTTTCCTGGGCGCGCTCGCAGCCGGCGCCGCCACCGTGGTGGTGTTCTACGCCGCCTGGGCACAGACGTTCGACATGAAGAATGTCGGCCAGATGCCGGAGCGGAATACCGTTTACGACGTCGATGGGAAGATCTACAGCCGGCTGGCGGGTGCGAATCGCCTCATCATCCCGCTGAACGAGGTGTCGCCTCATTTCCTGGAGGCGGTGCTGGCGCGGGAGGATACCCGCTTCCATAAGCACGGCGGCATCGATCCGAGAGGGCTGGCGCGTGCGCTCCTCCGGAACATCACTGCCGGGTCGGCGCGCGAAGGCGCGAGCACGATCACGCAGCAGCTGGCGCGTAACAGTCTCCCGCTGGGCGGGCGCAATCTCCGCCGGAAGATGCTGGAGGCAATGGTGGCGTTGCGGATCGAGCGGGAGTTTACGAAGGAGCAGATTCTCGAGGCCTACGTGAACCGCATTTATTTCGGCTCCGGCTGCTACGGTGTGGAGACAGCGTCGCAGGCTTACTTCGGCAAGAACGCGGCGAAGCTCACTCTCTCGGAGTCTGCGCTGCTCGCCGGATTAATCCGGAGCCCGAATCGCTTCTCGCCCTTAAAAAATCCGCAGGGCGCCGCGGTCGAGCGGAACGTAGTGCTCGATCGGTTGCTCGATCTGAAGAAGATCAACCAGAACGAAGCGGCGCAGGCGAAGGCGGCGAAAGTCACTTCGAATCCGCGACGGCTCCCGCAGATCCAGGAGAACTACGCGATGGACGCGGTGCAGCGGGATCTGAATATGCTGCTCACGCCGGAGCAGATCGATTTCGGCGGGCTGCACATTTATACGACGTTGGACACGACGGTGCAGAACGCCGCCACCCAGGCCCTCGAGTCGCACCTCAGCAAGGTGGAGCGGCAGGGGAATTTCCGGCATCCAAAGCGCTCGGAATATCGAGCGCCGCAGGAGGGGGAAGATTCCTCGATGCCATATCTGCAGGGTGCGGTGGTGGTGATCGACAACGGCACTGGCGGGATCCGGGCGCTCGTGGGCGGGCGCGACTACGGCGACAGCAAATTCAATCGCGCGCTCGCGCCCGCCAATCGTCAGATCGGCTCTTCGTTTAAGCCGTTCGTCTATGCTCTCGCCATGACGCGAGGGCTCCTGCCCGGGGGCGGGATCAGCGATGGACCGATTCACCCTGGCGAAATTCGTGGCGCCGGCAACTGGAGCCCGGGCAACTCCGACAACAGCTACGGCGGGGTGCGGCCGGTCTCCTACGGGCTCTCGCAATCGCGAAACACGATGAGCGTCCGCATCGGCGATCTGGTCGGGCCTGAGGAAGTGCAGAAAACCGCCATGGCGCTGGGGTTGGGCAAAAACATCCCGAACGGTCCGGCGATCTATCTCGGCTCCTTCGAGACGAACCTGAAGGATTTGACCTCCGCCTACACCGTCTTTCCAAACGTCGGCACGCGGAAGCAATCATATATCATCGAGCGGATCGACGACGCCGATCACTCTCCGATTTATCGCGCCGCCCACGTCTCGACAGTGCCCATCGACCCCGGCGCTGCCTGGCTGGCCTCCAATATCCTCGAAAGCGTGATGACTACCGGCACTGCCTCGAGCGTGAAGTCTCTCGGCTATGACATCAAAAAGAATCCCGCCGCCGGCAAAACCGGGACCACGAACGACTACAAGGATGCGTGGTTTGTTGGCTATACGAATGCGTTGACGTGCGGCGTCTGGGTCGGTTTCGACCAGCCGCAGACGATCATGTCCCGCGGGTATGGATCGGCGCTGGCGCTGCCCGTCTGGACGCAGACAATGACAAAAGCAGCGGAGCGATATCCGGCCGTGGCTCTTCCGCCTGTCATTCCGCTGGCGAAAGCGACGGTCTGCTCCGTCTCGAATCAGCTGGCCACCAATGAATGCCTCGCGGCTGGTGCTGGTTACAACCTCACGCTGCCGGTGGATAAAGTGCCGGCGCGAGGCTGCCAGATTCACGGCGGAGCTGAGACGCAGCTCGCCCAGCGGTTGGATGATTCCGGCCGCAGAGCCGAGGCGGTGCCGAATCGCGTCTTCCAGTCGTTCCGGAGATTTTTCGGCAGGCGATAGGAAGCCGCCGCTGCTGCGTCGGTCATGGAATCGCGGAATTTGCGCTAAACGTCCGAAGTTGGACGTTTGTCAGAAAGTGATCGACTGCGGTTCTCGAAGCGAAATCCGCGCGCGCCGAACAAGCCACCAGCCCGCTGCATCCACCCGAAGGTGCCTGCAGCGGGCCGGGGCGAGCGGTCCATGTCTTACTTCAGCTGACCGGCCGCCGCGAGAGCGGCGAGCACCAGCGGCCAGGCCGCCAACGCGATGATCACCGCGAACATGCCGCCTTCGAGGCGGGATTCCATGCGCGCTTCGCGGGCAAAAAATCCAGCGCTGAGCTGGCGGAAACTGCGTGGGACCGGGAACGAACCCGAGCCCCCTGTCATGGTGGACGGGGGAGCCTGATAGCCCCAATCGGTGACCGGTGATTTACTGACGAACTGACTCTGCGGACGCGACTCGCCGTGACGAGCCGGGTGGCTGATTCGGAATGTAGGTTTCATATGTCTCAAAAGGCAGAGTTCGAGCCCTGCACGTGGGCCGCGTCGTCATCTTGACGACAGCAGCGTAGCTAGTTGTAACGAGACTCCTCGAAGAACCTCGGGCCGACATGATATTGTCGATAGCTATTGAGACTGAATAACGAGCGCCCTTCACGAGGAAGCGTAGCGCTCACTAACACAAGCCCAACAGTCTTACCGCTGGCATTATCCAGCAAGTGCCGTGCTCTGTCAAAAAAACACCGCAGTCCAGTTGCAGCTAAATCGCTGGGGCTGCATGGTTTGAACCGTCGAGAATATTTTCTCGCCTCGCTGTGTTCCGATCTCCGGCAAGCGGAATAAGCGACTTAGCGTCGCAATGCTGCGGAGAACGCGGCTCAGTTTGGCGCGTCTAGCGGAACCCGCCGCGCGGCATGAAGTCCGGATCCACGACCTCCCGCGCCGGCTTCGCCGTTTCGGGTGTTTGCTTCTTCTGGCGGTCGCGGGTCCGTTGCTCCCGGGCGGTCGAGCGCGTCGGCACTCTGCGCCCGAGATTGCTGCCGGTTTGCGCAGTGGTGAATTGCGCCAGTTCCGGCGGTCGGCTGGTGATCACCCCGCAGCCTGCAAAAGAAAACAAAAGAGCCGCCCCGAGGAGGGCGCGGAAGCAGCGGGAGAATATGGAGAGGGGGAGCGGAGGGAAGCGGGTGAAGGGAATCGAACCCTCGTATGCAGCTTGGGAAGCTGCCGTTCTACCATTGAACTACACCCGCGGGGGAGTTTTCGATCTTAGGGTTTTGAACGGGGAATGCAAGTCGCTCCGATGCCGCAGCTACTTATGTGAGTAGATCTTTGGCGCATTGGCGTTTTTTCCGGGCGACCATGCCACGACCCCGAGAGGCAGCATCCG
>JACCZQ010000485.1 GCA_013695905.1 Chthoniobacterales bacterium | reverse complement strand
GTGCCGAGCAGACCGAGCAACGGGGCTAGGGTGACGAGGGTATCCATGACGACGATGAAGCGGCCGGCGCGTTTGATCTCGATGCCGGCTGCGACCTGCAGCGCGCCCTGGAGCGAAGCGTGCTGGTGGTTCAACCCATTCCACATCATGCGCAGCACGGGATCACGCGAGCCGCGGGAGAGGCGGGAAGCTTCGGCGACATCGCCATTCTCGATGGCGGTGAACACTTTCTCGACGCGCTTCGGATCACGGCGCATCCAACGGAAGAGCCACCAGAAGATGCGCTCGAGCACCACTGCGATCGCGACGATCGAGGTGAGGAGCAGCGGATACATGATGTAGCCGCCAGCGATGAAGGTATCGAGCAGCGGATTGCCAGTGCTGGCGTGCGGCTGGAAGGGAGCTTCCTTCGGTGGGGGCGTCGGGCCGGCCGGCGCGGCGGCCGCAGGCGCTCCGGGAGCCGGGGCCGCTGGCGTCAATCCAGGTGCTGGCTGGCCGGGAGCTCCGGCCGGAGTGCCGAGGGGAGCCGCCCCCGGAGGAGCGGCCGGCGTGGGAGCCGGTTGGCCGGGAGTCATCGTCACGGCCGGCACCTGGCCCTGAGCAGGGGCCGGTGTGGGGTCGGTTTGGCCGAACGAAGTCAGCGCAAATGCAACAGAGCACAAGGAAGCGGTTAACAGTGTTTTCATAGATGGGTGAAGTTCTCTACCAGCTCGCGTCAGGTGACGACAACGGCGTTCTCGTTGTTATCCGCAATGAGAGAACGCGGAGTCCAGCAAAACTTTTCGCAATTCGACATTCGAGGTTTGGGCCCATTGAGGAACCACAAGTATTTCGAAAGAGCCTCTCTCACAGGATGTAAGCTCTTTCATCTAATTTGCAGCGACACGATCTCGAGAGGGGCACTCAGCGACGAAATTCCGCAACGGCGGCCACTCTCCGATGCACGCTTCCAGCTGGTCGCCGCGCGTGATCGGCCCCACTCCGGAGGGTGTTCCGGTTAGAATCAGATCGCCGGGGAGCAAGGTGATGCCGTCACTCGCAAAAGCGACGATTTCTGACACCGAATAAATCATCTGGCTGGTGCGGGCGCTCTGTTTCACCTCGCCATTTTGCCGCAACGTGACCGATAAATCAGACACGTCGACATCGGTGTGCACGAACGGTCCCACCGGAGTGTAAGTGTCGAACGACTTCGCGCGACCGAACTGCTTCTCCGCGCTCTGCAGATCGCGATCGCTGATATCTTCCGCAATCGTGAAGCCGAACACGTGATCGAATGCATCGGCCGTGCTGACGTTCTTCGCGCGGCGTCCGATGACAATGCCCAGCTCCACCTCGAAGTGCGTCTGGTGCTCTGGAAAGGCGATTTCGATCGTGCCTTCGTGCGCCAGAAGTGAACTCGGAGCCTTGAACCAGATCAGCGGCGTGCCCAGCGGCGTCCGTTTCATTTCCGCAATGTGCTCGGCGTAGTTTAATCCCACCGCGATCACTTTCGACGGCGCCACCGGCAACCCGATCCGCAGATCGCGCAGCTGCAGCACCTCGCCTGTGCTCTGGCCGCCGAGCCACGGAGCACTCGTTAGGCAATGCACCTCCGCCCCGCGCACCTCGCCATAAAACAACGCGCCGTCGCCTGAAGTGAAGCCGCCGAAAGTGCGCATCGTCTGCTACTTCGGCACCACCGCGATGTGATCGCGCACCGGCTTTTGTTCGCTGATCGAGAACGGGCCCTGCTCAAACCAGAAGCCGCTGGAGGAGCCGCCGTCGAGATTCAGCGCGCGCTCGATCTTGAAATCTCCCGCCACTCCCGGCGTGGCGAGGATCCGCGCGACCTGCGCCAGCGTCACGTGCGACGAAAATCCGAGCAGCGCGCGCTCCCCTGCTCCCACCGCGACAAAAGACCGACGCGCCGCGCGGGTGTTGTTTAATCCCGCCACCGCTTTGCTGCGCTCCACCAGAAACGGCCCACATTGCCGCGCCGCCGTCACCTTCGCTTTCGCGGAAAAATCTGCCGCCCGTTGCACCTGCACCTTGCCATTCGCCACGCTCACGACACCGCTCAGCAGCCGCGCCTTCGATTGCGGTGCGATTCTCCGACCGTCGCTGATCAGCAGCCCCACCGCCGCATGTTCGGGCGAGAAATACCCGCCATTCACACCGGCGATCGCCTTCTCCCGTCGCATCGTGGTGGCGAGATCCGCCCGCTGCTCCTCCGGGTCATCGATCACGCGCAGGGTTGCCGATTTTGTGGAGAACACCGCCAGCTGCAGCGTGGCGCGGGTGCCGTTCTCGTCCTCCACGGTCGTCTTCAGATGCACCACGCCGGCGCGCCCGGTGTTCTGCGGCTCCGCGGCGACGACGGTCCACTCCGCCCGCGCCGGCGCGATGGCGACGAACACGAGCAGCAGCAGCTGGAGAATCGCTGGCTTACTTGCGCGCATGTTTCGTAAGAATCTGCTCCAGGCGCGGATCGTTCCGCAGCGGATCGGCGATCGGATCCAGCCGCACCAGCGGCACAGTCAAGTCACTCTGCACCGTCAACAAATGATCGATCAGCTGCAGAGCACCAAGCTCGGAGAAGAAGCTGCTCACCTGCGGTAGTTCAACGCTGCCACAGCAGATTAGACAAGCGCGAACTCCCGGCGTTGGGTCTGCGCCCTCCCTTCCCGGAGCCCGGCGTTCTGGAGCAGGCCCGCCCTCGGGCCGAAGACCCGTACGCCAGCATGAAGGCAGAACTTCCGACGCGCAGGTGCGGTCGCTTTACCTTGTGCTCACTATCCCTCCGCGCTGGAACTAGGGGCCAAGCAACGCCTCAATCTTCGTCCGTAGCGAATCGGGGCAGCCCGCGCGTTTATAGCATCGCGCGCGGCGCCGATTATCGGCCGACGGAAATTCACCAGCGAGGAATTGAAACGCGATCACGCCGAGGGCGTAATGATCCTCCATGGTGCCAGCGCGCCGGGAGAACTCGCGTTCATAAATCGGTGGCACATAATTCGGCGAACTCCACGACAGCGCCTGCGTGTCGTCGAGCCGGCAGGCCCCCTCAAAATCGATCAACCGCATCACACCGCAGTGCATGAAAATGTGCGACGGCTTGCAATCCCGCCAGACCCAGCCGGCTTTGTGGACTTGCGAGAGCAATGGCCCCAGCCGATCGAGAAGCCGCTGCGCGCGCCGCCAGGAAGGCCGCGCCGGGTGCTGCCGCTTACGCCCAATCAGTGGACGCCCACTGATTTTTTCCAGCACAAGATAGCGGTGCCCGTTCTGGACAAATTCGCGAATCACCTTCGGCACGGGAAGGCCCGCCCTTCGCAACGCATGCAGCACGCGCGCTTCGCGGCGCACGCGCGTATAACCGTCCTGCCCGTCCCAAGCCGTCTCTCCATGCCTGCGCCCTTCCTTAATGATCACGCGGCGCGCGGGTGAAACCGAGAGATCGAGGGCTTCATAGACACCACCCTTCCCGCGCTGCATAAGGGCTTTGAAAGGAAGAAAATCCACGCCGATGGGGGCGGTGCAGCGCCAGCGTTTCTTGGGCGAGGGTTGGAAAGGGTCGCTCAACCAGCGTGGCACCGCGGCGCCGTGGGCTCGCCGGTCACGCCGCTTTCTCCCGGCAGGATCAACCAGGAAGCTGGGATCGGAGTCGGGGCCGCGCTTGCGAAAAACACCGTAGCGGTAAAAGACAGCACTTCCGCGCCGGTAACAGACATCGTAGGGGACTTCCGGCCCCGGCAAACCGCGCGTGGCTTGGTGCAATTGTCGCGCGAGCGACACCGCTTCCACCGTGGAAGATGGATAGATGGTAAGGAATTTGCCGACCTGGGAAAAATGCGGCAGGCCGCAGTTTAGCCGCCGCAAGTCGTCGAGCCTGGCTGGAACCTTGAACAGACTTTGATGCCTCTCCAGAATTGGGTGAACTCGTGAAAAGATTTTGTTCGCCGTGAGAATGGATGCCGCGACGTGAATCTTCCATCCCTGGGTGGGCCCGAGGGGACGCGGAGAATAGCGCCAAAACTCGCGCGCTGGCCGCAGAGAATGGATCCGCGACTGCCACTCCCGCTCCAGGCGAGCAGCTGCACGTTGCACGTTCACCACACGGTTGCGCCAATTTCGCCCGCGCCGGGAAACCGAATGCGCCTACCGCTTCCGGGAACGGGCTTTGGCCGCTACATACGCCGGGACATCCAGCAGGAAGAGATCCGTGTTGCACACGGTGCAATCGCTCTGGAGCAGGCTTATCTTCTGCGTTTTCGGTATGCAGAGCTTTTTCAAGTCGGAGTCGCCCAGCTCGTAGTAGCTTCTCAGGCATTCAGTCGCATCTTTGTCACCCGCGTGCGCCGCACACAGCAGGCCACGGATAAATTTCGCTAGTTCCGGATTGCGCGCCATTTCGCGCACCAGACCCTCGAGACTGTATTTCCGCCCCTCGTTTGGGCAGCCATACTTCTTCTTCCCAACAGCTTTGCGCCCCGAGACGCGTTTCTTTGATGTCTTTTTTGCAGCCATGTTTCTATCTCCGCGCTCGATTGCAGCAGGTTGAAGCTCCGATGACGAGTCTTTCCTCTTAGTAATACGGGGATTCAGCGGCGCGGTTTCATCCTTTCTACAACTTTTTCGAAACGCGCGTCGGAACGAATTTTGTCCAGGCGGGGATCCATTCTGATTAAAATAACGTCCACGGACCGCTGCTCGATGGCCTTTTCCAGCCAGGCGATGGCGCCGTCAGCGTCGCCCGTCGCGGCGTGGATCGTCGCCATATCATAAGGTGAAAATTGCAACGACCGCCCCATTACGTCCTGCACAATCCTGTCCACCTCGGCACGGTTTCCGGCCGCTGCCTGACTGTAGGCTAGCTCGAGCAACGACCAGCCAGACGCCTGGGAGAGCTCCACATATTTTTGAGTCGCCTCGATCGCCCGCGCGAAGTCACCCTTCTGGGTGTAAATCTGGCCGATGACCTGGTAGGCGGAGGCAAAGTTGGGCTCTAATTCCAGAGCGTGTCGACACGGCTGGATCGCCGACTCATAGCGGCGCGCGAGAAAAAGAATACTCCCTTTTGCTACTCGGATCGTCGGCGAAAGCGGTTCGTCGCTGAGCGCCGCGTTGATTTCGCGCAACGCCTCCTCTGTCCGGCCTGCCTGCGCCAGATGCCTCGCATACCAATGATGGGCTGACGCGTTGTTGGGATTAAGCGCAAGCGCTTTCTGGAAATCTTCTTCCGCCGCGGGCCAATTCCATTCGAAGTCGTTGAGCAGGAT
>JACCZQ010000481.1 GCA_013695905.1 Chthoniobacterales bacterium | reverse complement strand
CTTCCAAGGCGCGTTGCCAATTATTCTCGGAGGCGGTTTTCTCACCGAGCTGCGCGTTGATGCGGGCGAGATACATCCGCTGGATGACGGGATCGAGGGCGAAGCGCTCGGTATCCAGCAGCGCCTTAATCTCACTCCAGCGGCCGAGCGCGCCGAGCGCATCGACGTATTGGAGAAAGAGGTCGTGGGTCTGCAGCGCCCGCTCGAGCGGCACGACCGCGAGGAGCCGTTCGTGTTCGCCTTTGCCGTTTAACCAGGTGGCGAGCGCCGCCACCGCAGGGGCCTCGGCGTCTTCCCAGCGGGCGATCGCTTGCTCGATGGAGGCTTCACGGCCACCGACCTGCTGGTGCGCCTTTAAATCGAGCGCGAGCAGCTGGTGGGGCGGTTGGGCAAGCGGGTGGCGCTCGATCGCGGTCGCAAGATCCGGCAGCGACGGGATGGCGTCGGTGCCAGGTAATGCAGCGGGCGCGGGGGAGCTTTCCGCGGTTGCTTCGGCGGCGGAATCGTTTGGCTGGCCGGCGTCTGCGGGCGCCTGCTCCCTTGCCGTCGTGAGCGAGGCGGCATGTTGCGCCAGGATGAGCAGGGCGTCCAATCCCACCGCGCTGTCGCTGCGGGAAAGCTCGACCACGCGGGCGAGCGCGGCGGTCCTGGCGGCCTGGGCGGGATCGCCTTCAGGGGCAGGTAACGCCAAACGCAGCAGCGCCGCCTGGAGCTGCTCGCGTTTGTTCGCGGACGGTGCGGCGAGGATCTTCTCCAGGTATGGAACTGCTTCCTCGGCTTGCCCTCCTTGCACGGCCGCCTGCGCGGCGAGGAGCCAATCAGCCGGGCCAGGCTCTCCCATCGCCGGGTCAAGAAGGTGCGCGATGGCCTCTGCGGCACGGGTCCCTTCACCCATGGCGAGCGCGACAGCAGCTTCATCGCGGCGATCGTCACGGGTGAGCCGTTCGGTCTTCTCCAGGCGATCCCAAAACTCGAGCGCCTGCTGCTGTTTCGTCCGCGAAAGGAAACGCGCCACGGCTCGCACCGCCTGCGGTTCGCTGGGGCGCAGCTGGTAGCCTGCGACGGCGGCATCGCGAGCTTCGTTCCACTTTTGCTCCTCGATGAACGCGAAGGCTTTGGTGGCGTGGCGGCGCGCCTGCCAGCCTTTGATCGCGTTCAGTGCCGGCCGCGTGCCGAAGTAGGCGCCGACCGCAAACACCACCAGCAGCACCAGCACGACCACGAGGCGGAGGCGTTTCCGTCGCCGATGGAGCAGCTCCTCGGGAGTGAGCAGGAAATCAGCGCGGGACATGGGCGGAAAGTAAGAAGTAGGACGGCAGAAGGAAGAAGGGAAGAACGCTCACAGCTCCGCGGCCGTCACTTTGCCCCCGTCCACGCCGGTCGCGATCAATTTCGGCACCTGCTGCCGGAATTCTGCCTCGGCCGTCGCCGGGCCCGCATCCTCGGGCGTGATCACGACGAACTGCATCACCTGCTGCCCCGGATTTCGCAGCCCCTCCCGCACCACCCGCATTCGGTCGCCGCGCATCCAGCCGCCCACTTCCCCCTCCACCAGGTCCGCCTGCGCCTCTGCGGCTTCGGGTTGCACCTTGTCTTCGCGAATGCAGAAGAACGAGTGGGCAAACATCGGCCGCTGTCCCTGCATCTCGCGGATGAACGAGAAATGGCGAAACGGCAGCGACAGCCCACCGCCGACCGGATAACTCCTCACCCCGTGATCGGCAATCTGCCGCCAACCGACGTTCGGCAGGCAAACATCCGGCCGATGGGCGCGCGCGCGCAGGATCGTGGAGGTGCCGGGCTCCCAGCGGAAAAAGAAAAGGACGAAACGCGGCGCGAGATTGTGGCCGCCCGGCACGAGTGAAGCCTCCGCCACCCGCGAATCGCCGGTCCACACCACCTGACGGCCGGCGTCGTAGCGGAGCGTGCGTTGCACCGCCTCGTCGATGTCGATCTGGCGAAACCCCGGAGCCGATTCCGGCCAGCGGACGGTCCAGCTTTCGCGCGCGATGAGGTCGCGCTCGGACGAGCGGTACCAGGCTTCCGTGCCGAGCTCGATCGCGATGATCCACGCGATGGGAAGGAGGAAAATGGGAGAAGGAAGAAGGAAGAAGGAAGAAGTGGGGGAGGTCGGGGCTGGTAGCTGGGCCTTGCCACCCGGATGTTTCGACAAGGTGGCCCGCGCCTCCCCGCTGCCGTCCGACCCCGCGCCGGTGCCCTCCTCGTGCCCTCCGCTGCCTTGTGCCTTCTGCCCTCTGCCTTCTGCCTTACCGAGCAGCGCCGCCAGTGCCATCGAGCCGATGAACACCAGCCCCACGATCGAGTAGCCGAGGGAATCATGCCAGCTGTTCGCCGCCTCCGGGTTTTGTGTCGCCGAAATCCACACCAACGTAAAGGCGCGCGCGAAGTTCGCCCCGAGCGCGATGGCCAGCGCGCCGCCAAGCAGCGCCAGCCGTCGCGGCACTGAGAGCCGCTTCAGCTCGCCGAAAAGGAGCCCGATCATCAGCGACGTCTGCAGCGAACGCACTCCGCTGCAGGCTTCGTTCACGCCGACCAGGCCGGTGCTCACCCGGATAAGGCTGCCTTCGAGCTGTGCCGGAATTCCGAACACGCCCAGCGCCTCAGTCGCAACGAGGGCGACGACCCGCATCAGCCCCTGCACGAGCGGCGCCTCGATCGGGCTGATCCAGGGCACCGCCACCAGAATGAAGGCGACGGGAAAGGCAAAATGCCAGACCCAGCGCCGACCTCCGATCGTCCAGATGAAGAGCAGCGTGAGCGCTACGACGATGCCTGCATGGGCCCAGCCGAGCGGCCGCCAATCGGGATTCCCGACCTCGAACAGCCGGAGCGGCAGGAGGAAGAAAAGTAAGAAGGTAGAAGTGAGAAGGAAGAATGAGGAAGCGCGATTCGAGATCGGTGCTCCGTCAGCGCGCGGCGGCCGATCTTCCCAGCGCAGCCAGAAGAGGAACGCGGCAAAGAACGGGACGAACCAGCCGTAGCTGTATTGCTCGTTCGTCGACCATTCGTTGCTGAGATGGCGGAAGAGGATCAGCCAGAGGGCTGCCAGAGCGAGGCCAGCGGCGATCGCGGCAAGCGAAAGACGGCGGGAAGGTGTCGGCGCCGCGTGCGCAGTCGGTGCGGAGATGGCGGCGTTGCCCACAGGGTGGTGACGATACCATTTTCCGGGCCGGGCGCAGGGAAATCCGC
>JACCZQ010000462.1 GCA_013695905.1 Chthoniobacterales bacterium | reverse complement strand
CCTCACGCACGAGGTCGGCTTTGAGCGTCTTCAGCCGATCGGTTCGGATGGCAATGTCGCGATGGAGGAGGACGGCTTCGTTTACGAGTCTTTTCAAGTGAATTTCAGTCATGGCAAGAGTGGTGTGGTTGAGGTTTCCTTGCCGCGCTCACCCTGGCGCGCATGCTCCAGAACTCGCGCGACACGAACGCTCTACACCCCGTTTTTTGCCGTTCGGGTTCCCGGCGCGCCGGTCTTTCGCCAACGTTCTTCAGGCGACGTCAGGCGTTCTCCATTGCCCTGCGAAAATTTTTGACAGGTTTCTCGGGGGTAAGGCCGAAAATAGCGCCAGCCTCGTACCCTTAGGGCGCCTCGTTTTCTCCTACGGAGAAGTGGCCATTGACGGGAGATTGCCTAGATGTTCAACCGAACCTCCGTTACTCACGGAAGAAAGACCCGCCATGAAAACAGCCGCTGCTCCTCGTCGCCAACCGTCGGATTCGGAACAATTTACCTCTATCACAGCGATCGCGGCACTCATTTCCCTCGCGGCGAAATTCCCGCATCGTCAGTTCAACAGTGCCGAACTCTGCGTTCTTTCTGGCGTCGGGCGCACGGCGATGCCGCAGATCAAGAACGCCGCCGATACGCCGTTTTCGCTCGGCAAATGCACCCTTCAACGGCTCGACGCCTGGCTTGCCAAGCACCCGGGCTGCAAGCAAGAATGAGGTCCAAGGCTGTGGGAGGGATTTCCAATATGCCGAGAGGAATTCGCAAGAGCATCACGATTCCCGGGCTGCCCGTTCCGACAATCAGGCAGCGTTTCAAAGAATTGGGATATCTTCTCTTCGTTCCGTACGCGGTCGAGCTCAACGATCCCGCCCTTTTGCGTACCGGCCCGACATCCGGGTAGCGGAGGCGGACTTCAAACCAGCAGTCTTGCGCCAGTGAGACTGCCGGCTGACTTTTCGAAGCTGACCAACCGCGCTTGATCATTGCCGTAGGCGGCGTGGATCAACCGATCGACAAAGCCGGGCTTCGCCGAAGCCAGATTCGGCGTCCGCAAGACCTCGTGAGCAGCTCCCGCTTCGACTTCTCCGCTCTCCACGAACTCGCGAAGTCGCAGCAAAGCCTCTGCTTTGGGAACCTTGTATTTCGTATGCAAAGCAAAGTATGCCTCCGCGATAACGATATCGGCGACCAGCAGGCGATCGCCGGCCGCTCGCGCCCTGGTGAGGAACGCCGCGGCTACTTCCGCCTGCTCAGGCGGATCTCCCGTCAGCAGACGCATCACCACCGACGTATCAAGTCCGTGAATCATCTGCCGGACTCCTCCGTCCAGGCCCGCGCCGCCGCGTCCCCGTCACGTTCGCGTCTCCACGGACGGGAAGCGTTCCCGGCGTACTTTGCCAGAGAGAAAAGCCATGGCCGCTTCTTTTCGCGGACCGGTCTGAGAACCCAGACACGTTCACCCTTTCGGGTCTGTTCTTCCAACGCGATTCGATCGCCCGGCCTGACCCCCAGCGCGTCGCAAACTTCGGAGGGGAACGTCGCCTGACGTTTTGCCGTGATCTTGATTGTAGGCACGGGAAGACCCTGTTTCGCGACGCCTTTACTTGTCAAACAAACTGTAAGGCGCTCGATCTGCTGCCTTCCTGCCGCCGAAGGCGGTGCTCCTGAGGGTGGTGGCTCACTTGGAAGCGGCGGCCCAGCAACATCAGTCCGACCACGCCGAGCGTTCGCCGGTTCACCCACGAAGCTCCGCCTCCGCCGTCGAGGCGTCGGTCTGGCTCGTGCGCGCCTCGGCGAGCGCAGCGCCGCCATCGAGAAGCTGATCTTCAGTGCGAGGGTCAGATGGGAATTGTCCTGTGGTGGCACGCACCGAAAAGTCACGCCCCCCATGCGAATTTGATATCAAACGGCCGCCGATCCGTGTACCACGGGCCATGCCTTCCATCCCTAACACCACTCTCCCATGAACAAATACATCTGTGAATTCATCGGCACTTTCTTCCTCGTTCTCACCGTCGGCAGCACCGTGATCGACGGTGGCGAGGGCGTCATCCCGCCATTGGCGATCGGGTCCGTCCTCATGGTGATGATCTTCGCGACGGGCCATGTCTCGGGCGGCCACCTGAACCCCGCGGTGACTCTCGCCGTCTGGATGAGAGGGAAATGTGATACGCGGGATGTGCCCGGTTACATGATCGGTCAGATCGCGGGCGGCGTGGCTGCGGCTTACCTCGTCCTCTTTATGAAAGGTCAGCCAACCGTGACGCCGCTGCAGTTTGCCAGCCCGGTGGTTCCGATGATCGCCGAGTTTCTCGGCGCGTTCGCCATTGCCTTCGTCGTGCTCAATGTCGCGACCGCCAAAGCCAATCATAACAATTCATTCTACGGTCTCGCGATTGGGTTCACCGTGGTCGCCCTGGCGTTCGCTCTCGGCGGCTACTCTGGCGGCGCGTTCAACCCGGCGGTCGCCCTCGGCATCACCGCGATGGGCCTGGTGACGGTCTCAAGTGTCTGGATCCACCTTGTCGGTAGTTTGGCTGGTGGCGCGGTGGCCGCGATTTTGTTCAAGCTCCTGAGCCCCGAGGACGCACGGCGCAGTGTCGTGGCGCCTCCGGACACCGCCCGGTAGCGCGCGCCAGAGAGATGATCACGCCCGCTTCGCCGGGCGGATTTGGCAGCGCAAGGCGGCCGTCGAGCCCTCGCCCGGCCGCCGATTTCGCTGTCGCGCCACGCTTCGTGGCATTAGTCCGAAGCGGGATTCGTTTTCGTGTTACACTCCCGTCGTCGTGAATTCCGATCTTTATCCACCCATCACTCCGCCGGCCGGCCCGGCGCAATTTCTCATCCCGCTCCCGTGGCAAACGCGTCATCAACAGGTGGAATTTGCCGCCGCGCAGGAACTCGGGCTCGAGGTGCTGGCGTTCTGCAGCGGGCCGGCTTTGAACAGCCCACAGGTGCGACGGGAACGTTCCGCTGAGCTGCAGAAGCAGCTGCGCGGCTATGAGTATCCCCTCACCTTTCATGGCGCGTTCATCGACATCGCGCTGCATAGCAGCGACGACAGCATTGCGGCTGCGTCCCGGGCGCGCATCGAACGGGATCTCACCACCGCGTGCGAGCTCGGGTGCACGAAGGCGGTCTTTCACACTGGCTTCAATCCCAATGTGTCGGTGCCGCAGTATCCTGAGGAAGTGGTGGAGGGTCACAGCGCCTTCTGGGCGGATGTGATCACCAGATTTCCGGAGATCGTGATTTGCCTGGAGAACACCTACGAACCCGATGCCGCGGTGTTGCAACGGATCGTCCGGAACGTTGACAGCAACCGGTGCAGCGTCTGCCTGGATGTGGCCCATGCTCATGTTTTTGGGGCTGAGACGCCGGAGCGCTGGTTTGGGCCGCTCGCGCCGTGGATCGCGCACATGCACTGGAATGACAACATGGGCGCTTCCGACAATCATCTCCCGATCGGCGACGGCCTGATCCGGTGGCCGAAAATCTGGGAGCGGACGCAGGAGCTGCCGCAAGCTGTCACGATTACGCTCGAGCTGGGATCGTTGCATGCGATCCGCCGCAGTCTCTTGCAACTCGAGCGGCTGGGAATCTGGCAGCCGCGCGCGTTCGTCTCCGCCGCCGCCTGACGACGGTCGAGGTTTCGTTTTTGTAGCGAAAGTCTGGTGAAAATCCCGCTGCGAGGCGCCGGCTGACCGGCTGAATCACTGCGCGAGACGGTGCAGCAGATCGAGCACTTCGCGGGCGGGCTGCTTCGTTCGACCCACGATTTCATGGTGCGGCGTGAGTGTGACGCGTCCTCCCTGCCATCCGGCGAGAACGGTGGTTTTCCCATCGAGGAGCGCGTCGGCCGCGGCGGAACCAAGACGCGTGGCCAGGATGCGATCGAACGCGCCGGGGGTGCCGCCCCGCTGCACGTGACCGAGCGTGGTGGCGCGCAGCTCGAAGGCAAGGCGGTGTTTGTTCTCCAGGAAGTATTGTTCGAGAACCACCGCGCTGGTTGCCGCACCTTCTGCCACGACAGCGAGCGCGTGAGTTTTGCCGCGGTCGTAGGCGGCGCGCAAGGCGTTCGCGACCTCTTCGGGAGTGGTGGGAACTTCCGGGATGACCACCGTCTCGGCGCCGCCGGCGAGTCCCGCCATTAAAGCCAGATACCCGCAATCGCGCCCCATCACTTCCACGACAAAGGCGCGCCGGTGCGACGAGGCGGTGACGCGAAGGCGATCGATGGCTTCCAGCGCGATGTTCAGTGCCGTATCGACGCCGATGGTGATGTCGCTTCCACAGAGATCGTTGTCGATGGTGGAGGCAACTCCGACCACCGGGATGCCTTCGTTCGCGAGGCGCATGGCGCCCGCCTGCGAGCCATTGCCGCCAATGACCACCAGGCCCTCGATGCCGAGCATCCGGAGCGCTTCGGCTCCTTCGCGCACGCCTTCCTCGGTCCGAAAACGGTCGCAGCGGGCGCTGCCGAGCATGGTGCCGCCGCGCTGGATAATGCCGCCAACCGCACGCGCCGTCAGCGGGATGGTGTTCTTCCCCAGCAGGCCCGCAAACCCGTGCTGGATCCCGCTGACCTGCACCGCACGCGCCAGAGCTTCACGAGTCGCTGCGCGGATCGCGGCGTTCATGCCCGGCGCATCTCCGCCGCTCGTTAAGATCGCGATGTGTCGCATGGTTTCAGTCACTCATCGTCCGGCGCACCGGCAAGCTCTTTCGATCCACATCGCCCTCTTGCTCGACGACCGAGACGCAGTGTCAGTGCTCCTCCTGGTTTGCATACCGGCGCCAACGACCACACCAACCAACAGCCAGGAGCTACGGTGGCGGTAGCAACAGAAAACCCGCCTCCTCCGGCAAAATGATCTCGCTGTAGCCATTGTCCCGGGCATGGCGCACCAACGGTTCCTCTAGCGCAGACTGCGGGGTTCTCTCGAAGATTGCCGCAGGCGGAGTCGTCTGCAGCAGGCCCGGCAGTTCCTCTGGTCCCACAAAATCGTGCGCCTGCCGTTCTCCGGCGGTAGCGAAGGGAGCGATGCGCCATGCAAACATCCCGGTGGCAAACTGCGGAAAGATCCGGGCACCACCTTCGAGCGGGACGAGCGGCTCGAGAGTGAGCACCGGTCCGGGGCCGGCATGCCGTGCGAGTTCCTGACCCGCACGGTGCAACGAAAATACAGCCCATCGTTCCGGACTCGTTAGTTCCTCGAAGCTGCGCAGATTCGACGCGAAATGCCCGAGAGAGATCAACAAAGCCAGACCGAGCCCGATAAAAATCCTGCGGTGATAAGGTTGCGCCTGATAGAGCCGTGCCACCCCGTAAACAGCGCCCAGGAGAAGGAACGGAAGCGGCAGGTAATAATACTGCCGGTAGGAAGGGGTCGGCATCACGGCCCCGAAGAGCGCGAACGGCAGGATCACCAGCGTCGCGGCCAGCGGCGGCCAGCGGAGGGCAGCCCGCCAATCCCGGCGCAGCGGCTGCCAGCAGGCGAAGACAAGAAAGCCGGCGACCAGCACCAGCGTCGCGGGTCGCTTTAGTTCCTGCACCGGATACAAGAGCTTTTGCAGCAAAATGGGACGCGGCTTTGTCGCCTGCCGATAACTGATATTGAGCGATCCATTCGCCGTGAAATTGTCGAAGATGAATGCGGCCGGTGCGGCTGCGAACAACGCGAGGGTGGGCAGCAGAGCGACACCAAAACCAGCGGCCAACCGGAGCGCGCCGCGGTATCGGGCCGAGACAGACCCTGGCAACGTCAGCGCGAGAAGAAAAAACGGTGCCACCAGCGGCAGAAACGTCAGCCGGGTTCCGGAGGCTAATCCCAGCAGCACGCCCGAGGCTGCCATCCACCTGCGCCCGGCATCAGGTTCGATCGCCCGGAGCAGGCAGGCGAACGCCGCGACACTGGCCAGCATCGCGAAATCGTGATTCCACGCGCGTCCCGCCGTGAAGCGAAAGATCGGCTGCAGCGCAAAGAAGAGCGTCACCGCCGCCGCGATGAGCCAGCGCTTCTCTCCCATCGCGCCGAACGCTGCCGCCACCATGCGGTAGATCAGGAGCAGGAGAACCCACGCACAGACGATGTTGAAACTGCGCGCCGTGAGAAGGAGAAAATCGTTCGTCGTGAAGAGCGCCGCATACACGAACACGAGGTTCGGCAGATGGAAGTAAGGGTAATCGAGATACGGCAGCAGCCCCTCCCTCGCGAAGAGCGCGCCCGCAGCGACGAATTGCCCTTCGTCGTAATTATATCCGCGTCCCAGACACCCCAGGCCTAACGAGACAAGCAGCAGCCCCAGGATCAATGGCCCGGCCAGCCACCAACTCTTGCTGCTGTTCCGGCTCACCTGGCTTCCTGCAGGGCCGGTTCTCCCGGCTGAGCGATTGTCGCAGTGATTCTGCTTCACTAGCGGCCGGTGCGTTTTGCGTCAATCAATCTGCCGCCGCACGCGCACTGCTTCCGCACTTGTTCGGCCGCAAAAGTTTCTACAAATGTCCCATTCTCGGCTATACTCCGCCCACTGCTGACTAGCAGCTGGCCGCTTCCTGGCCGCCCGATCTCACCGCGAGACCAGGGCAATCTTTTAGGGGAGTGGCTGCTTCGAATGCCCGGGCTCGCGGTTTCCGTCCGGCACGTCCTCAGAATACCGCGCGTCTGCAACATCGATTTTGTAAGCCACTGTTCCATGACCGAAACGACCATCGAGAAGCCGGGTGCCAGGCAGTCAGCTGACACGGCGCGAGAGATTGCGCGGCGCCGGACGTTTGCCATCATCTCGCACCCGGATGCCGGCAAAACCACGCTCACGGAAAAGTTCCTGCTCTACGGCGGTGCGGTGCAGCTCGCCGGCAGTGTGACCGCGCGGAAGAATCAGCGCGCCACCACCAGCGACTGGATGGAGCTGGAGAAGCAGCGCGGTATTTCGGTCTCATCGACCGTGCTGCAATTCGAATACGGCGGCTGCGTGGTAAATCTGCTCGACACGCCGGGCCACAAGGATTTCTCGGAGGACACTTACCGCGTGCTCACTGCGGTGGACGCCGCGGTGATGGTGATAGACGCCGGCAAAGGCATCGAGGCGCAGACGCTGAAGCTGTTCGAAGTCTGTCGCCGCCGCGGCGTGCCGATCTTCACCTTCATGAACAAGCTCGATCGCCCGGCGCGTCCGCCGCTCGAGCTGCTCGATGAACTCGAGAAAGTTCTGGAGATTCACGCGCTGCCTCTGAATTGGCCACTTGGCAGCGGGCCGGATTTTCGTGGCATTTTCGATCGCGAAAAGAACGAGGTGCACCTTTTCGAGCGCACCCCCGGCGGCGCCTACCGCGCACCGGAGGAGGTGAGCGGCATCGACGACGCGGCCGTGCAGAACGCCATGGCGCCGGATGTTTACGCGCAGTTCCGCGAAGAGATCGGCTTGCTGGAAGGTGCTGGCACTGCTTTCGACCTCGACGAGGTCCGCGCCGGCAAGGTGACGCCGGTTTTCTTCGGCAGCGCGATGAACAATTTCGGCGTCGATTTCCTGCTCCAGCGTTTCCTCACGCTCGCCCCACCGCCTACGCCGCGACGCAGTGGTGAACAGCTCGTCGCGCCGGACGCTGCCGGCTTTTCCGCCTTCGTTTTTAAGATCCAGGCAAACATGGACCCGAAGCACCGCGATCATGCCGCCTTCATGCGGATCGTTTC
>JACCZQ010000436.1 GCA_013695905.1 Chthoniobacterales bacterium | reverse complement strand
TAGAACTGCTCCGCGCGCGTTCCGCGATCAAACGCTTGCGTTCGCGCCACCATCGCTTCCTGCACAAACGCCGCCAGGCTGCGGCTCTCGTCATTCGTCGGCTCCAGCGACACCTGTTGCAGAAACGGCAGCCATGAACTCACCACCCGCTCCCGCGGCACCTGCCGGATTGCGTAGAACGTCTGCACGCCCGTCGCTGTGGCGCGCGCGCCTTTGTCGAAATGAATGCTCACAAAGACGCAACTCTCCTCGCGGTTCGCAAGGGCCGCGCGATTCGCGAGCGACACCGTCTCGTCGCCGGTGCGCGTCAGCACCGTCACGAAACCCTGCGCCACCGCGAGCTTCTGCACCCGCCTCGCCACATCGAGCGTCAGATCCTTCTCCTGCACTCCGTCCCGGATCGCACCAGAGTCCTGCCCCCCGTGCCCGGCGTCGATCACCACGCAGACCACCCGATTATCCTCCGGCCGCAGCCCTCTGCTGTCGCGCGCGCTCTGTTCCCAGGGCGGGAGCGATTGCCACCAGACAAAGCACGCCGCCATCAGGAGCAGCCCGCCCCAGGCAAGACCTCGCTGCACCCGTTCGTAACTGCGTTTGCCGCGCCGCCGCATTGCCGGATTCAGAATCTTTTACGGAGCGACCAGCGCGGCAATCTCCGCGCGCGCCAACGGCCGGTATCGGATCGCGCTCTTCGCCTCCCGTTCCAGCACTGCCGCTTCGATCGCGCCGCGCGCGAGGTGTTTCTCCCGTTCTGCGGACAGCGCATCCCGCGCCGGCCGCTCGCGCACACCGTCTTCACCGAGCGCCATGTTCCCGATGCTCCATGCGTCGAGTGCGGTTGCGAAAGCGCGCGGAAGTTTTGCCGCCGGATCGTGTTGCTCCCTCAGGAACGCTTCCATCAACTCCGTCGACGCCTGTGTGCCGCTCAGCACACCGAAACCGGCGTGCGATTCTGCCGGCGCATGCCCGCTGGTAGCGATCGCGCCGTCGTACTCGATCCGCAGAAACAAGTCTTCTTCCGCCGCCGCACCGATTTCTGCGCAGAGCATCCGCACCAGATAAGGCGCGCCATAGATCTGCTCGAACGCGCCCTTCAGCACCGGGCTTAACGAGTAATACGCCAGCCGCCGCAGCGACACATCCGCCGCCGAGCGCGTGAAGCCTTCCGTGCTCGCCAGCTCGATCGCGGCCAGCCGCAGCCGCTCGATGTCGCCGGGATGACCGATCGCGCCCATCGCGATGCGATCATAAATCTCGAACAGCTTCTGCCGCGACCGTCCCACCGTCACCAGCACGATCCCTTCACGACAACTCACCGCCGCGATCGGGCTCCCCCCCGCCAGCTGCGTCTCCACGTACTCGCGGCGATTCACCACCGCCTCGACCCAGCGATATGGCTCCTCGATCATGCGACGCCGCGCTTGAAGAGCGCCGCAATCTGCCGTTGCGGCAGCGTGGTTATTCCCTCCCGCGACACAATCTTGATGATCGGGAAAATCTTCCCCGCGCGATCCACTCCACCGGTCGCCGTGTCCGCTTCCGCCGCCGTGTCGAGCGCTCGGAGCGCCACTGTCACCGCCCCGTCTTCGGTCAGCTTCAAGAGCGGCTTCTTCCCCCAGTTGTTCTCGTAATAAAGCACCCCGCGCACTGCCGGCGATCCCGACCCGGTCGCGGCATAATCCGTCACCTCGAACTGCGCACCCATCGCGTCGTAGAAATAAAGCCGCGCCGCCGGCTCCGCGCCGGAGTCATAGGTGGCAAAGAGCGGCACCACCACGCCCACGCCTTGCATCACGAATCCGAAATTATCGCGCAGCAGTTGCGATAACGCCCGCACCTTCCCATCCACACTCATCTCCTGCAGCTGCGTGCGCCGAAAAAACTGAAACGAATGCTCCAGCACCCGCGCCATCTCCCATGCCGTCGCGGGCACACCGGCGATCGCCATAATGGAGTGGCGATCGATTTCCAGCACCTTGTCGGCGCGGTCATACACCACCACGTTTCCGGCGGTCGCGCGGCGATCGCCCGCCACCAGCACACCGCCCTGGAACTTAAACGCGAGAATCGTCGTCGCCTGCGTCTGCGGCAC
>JACCZQ010000360.1 GCA_013695905.1 Chthoniobacterales bacterium | reverse complement strand
GCTCAGGGAAGCCGCTCGGCGCCATCGGTTAGGCTCGCTTGTTGCCGACAATCACGCGAACAATTTGCGCGCACACCGAGAGGCGACATACTGCATCGCGTCCTAGTCCTTTACCAATTTGCATGAGCGGAAGAGCAAAGAAAAGGCGCCGCGCCGCGCGTTTGGCAGCAGTTGAAGACGGTCGTTCGAACGCGGCTCCGGAAGCTGGAGCGCGCGCCGAGCTGCCTTCGTCGGCTGCGGCAACCGAAACGCACCGCAGCTGGGAGGATCCGCGAGCCGGGCTGCTCGGTCTGCTGCTCGTTGTCATCACTGTGCTCGCCTACCAACAGGCGTGGAACGCCGGCTACATCTGGGACGACGACAAGTATGTGACCGAAAATCACCTGCTCACCGCGCCCGACGGGTTGAAGCGCATCTGGTTTTCGCGCGACTCGCCCTCGCAATATTTTCCGCTGGTTTACACGACCTTCCGCATCGAGCACGCGATCTGGGGATTGAATGCCACAGGCTACCACTGGGTAAACATACTCCTGCACGCGCTGAACGCCCTGCTCGTGTGGAAACTCCTGCAGCGACTCGCGCTGCCCGGTGCCTGGCTGGCCGCCGCGCTCTTCGCGTTGCATCCGGTGAACGTCGAATCCGTCGCATGGATCACCGAGCGCAAGAATGTGCTGATGGGTGTGTTCTTCCTGCTCTCCGTCTTGGCATGGCTGCGCTTCATCGAGGGGGCGGCAGCGGACCGCCGGCGCTACTACGCCCTCGCGTTGCTGCTCTACGCGCTCTCGCTTTTCAGCAAAACGACTGCGTGCACGATGCCGGCGGCGTTGTTGTTGATCCTCTGGCTCAGGAGAATGCCGATCACCGCGGCGCGCATCGCGCAGGTGACGCCTTTCCTGGTGCTGGGATTCGCAATGGGCCTGCTGACGATGTGGTGGGAGCGGCACATCCAGGGTACGCAAGGCGAGTGGTTCGCGATGGGTCCAATCGAACGCGTGCTCGTCGCCAGCCGCGCGATCTGGTTTTACGGGAGCAAGCTGATCTGGCCCGCCGATCTCGCGTTCAGCTATCCGAAATGGGACATCTCCGCCTCCGATCCCGCTGATTATGTATGGCTGCTGATTACGCTAGCCGCGGCGGCATCGATCTATTTTGCGCGACGATTCGTCGGCCGCGGTGTGGAAGTCGCAGCGATCTACTACGTCGCGATGCTCAGCCCGATGCTGGGGCTGATCATGCTCTACACGTTCCGCTACACCTATGTGGCGGACCATTATCAATATCTGGCGACAGTGGGACCGCTGGCGTTGCTGGCGGCGTTCTTCGCTGCTCTCGCCCGGCGGTTCGGCCGAGCGCACAAACCAGCCGCGCATACAATCGTGGCCGTCGCCCTCCTGCTGCCGCTCGGCCTCCGCACCTGGCAGCAATGCGCGATCTACAAAGATGAAGAGACGCTCTGGCGAGCGACGATCGATGTAAATCCCGGCAGCTGGATGGCGTACAACAATCTCGGCATTATTCAGCTGCGGCGTGGCGAAATTGAGAGCGCCATCGCGCAGTTCATAAAGGCGTTGGAGATTGATCCTGCATATGCGGAAGCGCACTACAACCTCGGCAATGCGCTCGTTCGCAATAACGCCGCCGAGCAGGCGATCCCGCGCTACACCCAAGCGATCGAGCTGAATCCGCGCATCATTGGTGCCTATGTGAATCTCGCTACCGTGCTCTTGCAGCGCGGCCGTGCGGTCGAGGCGGTTCCGCATCTGCAGAGCGCCGCCGAGATTGCGCCGGACAACCCCACCGTGCGTGCTCTGCTGGGAGCGGTGCTCGCGGCGAGTGGCCGTTTCACTGAGGCGATCGAGCATCTCCGTGCCGCCGCGGAAGCAGATTCAACTTCGCCAGATGTTCGCAATGATCTCGGAAATGCCTTGCTTGAGCTCGGACGCAATGAGGAGGCAATCGCGTCGTTTGAAGCGGCCTTGCGCATTCAGCCGGACAACGCCGAGGCATACTACAATCTCGCCAACGCTCTGCTCGCCAGCCGTCGCCTGGAAGATGCGGTTGTCGCTTACCGACGCGCCGCGGAACTGCGGCCCGATTACGTACCCGCTCGGAACAATCTCGCGAACACGCTCGTGCAGCTCGGACGTCTGGACGATGCGATCGCTGAATATGAAACCGCGCTGGCGATCAGGCCAAAGTACGCCGCTGCGCACAAAAACCTCGCGCACGCGCTGCGACGGGCCGGCAGGTTTGAGGATGCCGCGCGTCACGCGCAGCTCGCAGCGGAGCTCGACGCGCAGTCGGGTGGCAGCTCCCGCCGCTGATTCTCCCAGCTGTGGAGGCTCACGAGATTGTTTCCTGGTGAGGTGGAGTTTTGAGACGGGTTGATGGTGGGAGAGCGGAGTGAGGTCGGTGGAATTGTAGCAGTGGAGCCAGAGCTGGAGATGCGCGGCGCGACGGGGGAGTGGGCCCATTCGCGGAGTGAGGTTCGGATGAAGCGTTCCCCGAAAGCTTTCGGGGTTTGTGCGCGGAGGGTAAGGGCGAGTGAAGAGATGGCGCAGGCCTTGACGCTGACAGGCGCTGCGGAGGTGATGGGGAGTGGCAGCAGGAGCTCGGTGGAGCGGGTTCCAAAAGGGCTGAGCGGGACCACGCCATGGCGGCGGAGCAAGCGTGAAAGCGTGGCGCGGGAGAGGGCGCTTTGCCGTGCGACCTGAAAGCCGGGGCGGCGCAGGCGGCGCAACGCCAGCACGACGGCGACTTGCGCCGCCGGGGGTTTGCCGGGGTGCGAATGCGGTCGGGAAGAACAGACCACTGGTGCATCGGCGCGGAAGCGGGCCAGCCACTTGCGACGCTGCGCTGGGAAAGGTCGGCTTGGAGCGCGACGGCTCTCGCCGTGAGCTCCTGCGCCAGGACCGCCTGCAAAGTCTCAACCCCCGCGGGGCTAAGTCGGGCATGGTGATGCACGTTCGTGTGGTGGTCGGGTTTGTGCAGTGCGGTGCAAAAAAGGCAAACCACACCGTAGATGGCACAACTGCTGCTTCTAGAAATTATAGCCATGATCCTGATCAGCCTCCAGCCCTACGCCGCAAAGAAGCTTTTCGTCCTCGCGCTTGCTCTGCTTTGCCTCTCGACGGCTTCCTGTTTTGCTGATGCACTTTATCTCTCCGCGCGCGCCCTCCCCCAGCAGCGGCAGGCGGTCGCGGCCCGCGCTGCGACGAGCGCGCCTGCAGGAACATTGGCGCACTCCCACATGTCGCTTTCACTGCTGCGGCAGTGGACGCAGGACTTTCACTCCGGCTACGAGGTGGCGGTGATGTGGCGTAACAATGAACTTGGACACCTCGGGCTGAACCAGCTCATCGAAGGAACAGCTCTTGAAAATATGTGAGGCGAGGTAGAAATGCTTCCGTGGTGGTGTTCCTGCCATCGGACGCAACGCGGCCACCGAAGTGGCGATTTGAACAGACATACGAGGCGGAGACGCCGGGCGGGAGCAGCTCAGGCGGGACAAAAGTTTCGCGGGTGCTGCACTTTCTTATTGCAAAACGGAGGCGGCGTACTATTATCGTTTTTGTGGGTATGGAAATTATGAAGGCACGCTCCTCTCGTTCAACCAGCATCTGCACCCTCTGTTCTCTCCTCCTGGGTGGTGCCTCTACTGTTTTCGCCGCCGACATCACTCTCCAGAAGGTCCCGGCCCTTACCGTCGAGCAGGCTCCGGCCTTTCCGGAGAATCTCGCCCGCCGCCACCTCGGCGCGCGCGCCGAGATCTCTTCGGCTGCCGGAGCGGAGCACACTGCGGAAGCGGCGCTTTTGAGCGGCGATCCTACGGCAAGCTATTCACTGCCCTTCGGCACTACGACCGTGCTCGTGTCGCTGCAGAAGATCGAGAATATCGACCGCATCTCGTTTCAGAACAGCGGTGCGAAAGGCGAAGTCACCATCGCTACGTCCAATGCAAAGCTAACGCCGGACAGTCCGCAGTGGCGGAACGCCAGCGAGCAAACACTCTCCGGTGAATCGATCAAGGCTGTGATCGGCCCAAGCGAAGCGAAGTATGTGCGGCTCACCTTCCACGTGACGGAGCCCGGCGCCATTGGCGGGTTCGGCGTCTATGCCACTCCTGCAGTCTCGGATTTCACCGCACCGCGGCGCACGGCCGACGACCACGACAGGTCTTTCGGTCTGATCTCCTATAACTATACCGACATCCACGCCAAGGCGCGGGCGCTGTATGTCACTTCCGGCAGCGATCTGAAGCAGGCGAACAACATGATCGATGATCAGACCGCCACGAGCTACAGCTTTGCCGCCGAGGACCAGTCGCCCACGACGGTGATCGATCTGGGAACAGCGCGCACTCTGCGCCGTCTGTCCGCTGTCTATTCGCCGCGTGCGGGCAAGATGGAGTTCTACGTTCTCCCTTCACTTCCGGAAGCACAGGGTGGCGTTTCTCCCGATCAGATGACGATGAATGATGCGACCTTTGCCAGCATGAAGGCAGTGGGATCCTCCGATGACGACGGCAGCCAGGGGCGCGCTTCGGTTGACTTCGCGGAAACCTCCGGCCGGTATGTGATGGTCCGCTGGCTCCCGGCCACTGCGGCCGACACCTCTTTCGCGATGGCTGAGATCGCAGCCATCGGTGCGCCCACCACTTTGCTCGCTCAGAACACCGCGAATCCCGGCATGATCGACGACGAAGGCGAGATGCGCTCGACCGACGGCAAGACGATGCTCGACGGCAAGACGATGCTCGATGGCAAGACGATGCTCGATGCGAAAGACATGCCAGGCGAAGGTCCTGTGGACCAGGCACCGCAGGCGCCGGGCGAAGGCCCGCCGCCGACCCTGCCGCAGCCACCGCCATTCACCTTCGTGCCGGTGCTCGTGCCGCAGGTGGTGCCGACCAGCCCGTAGCCCGAAGCAGAATTCATTCGAAACCCGTCTGTCGGCGAACGCCGGCAGACGGGTTTCGTCGTTTTCTGAGGCGTGTTTCAGGCGATGCTTTTGATCGCACGCTGTCGCCGCTGGTCTGCGGCAAGCGAAGGATGTGCTAGCTTTCTGTAACAGCCGCGCCTGTACACGCGCGACTGCTCCGTCCGGGGAGCGCACGCTTGCAGCGTGCTGGTGCTCGCATTCTGCGAGCACGAACTTCCTGGGACGGTTACGCGGTGGAGACGTTGCGGCGCCCAGGCGCAAGCCGCCA
>JACCZQ010000349.1 GCA_013695905.1 Chthoniobacterales bacterium | reverse complement strand
CCTCCGGGGTTTGGGTTGGATGATCCCCGAGACCCGGAGCTTCGCGTCGCTTCGCTCCGGGCTCTATTCCGTCGCCCTCCGGTGCTTTGCGGCGGCAAAGGGCAGCGGACTATGGCATTTGGATCTGCGCGATGCTGATGCGCGCGG
Source organism: Chthoniobacterales bacterium (assembly GCA_013695905.1). Classification (GTDB taxonomy): domain Bacteria; phylum Verrucomicrobiota; class Verrucomicrobiia; order Chthoniobacterales; family UBA10450; genus JACCTI01. Next base: position 5,495 of record JACCZQ010000349.1, on the reverse strand, counting down.
CGGCGCCGATGTTAGAACCAACTGCGCGCGGCATTCGACAAGCAGGACGCTCTGTTTCACAATCGAGCCGTGCGCCGCGGCCTTTTCATCACGTTCGAAGGATCAGAGGGCTGCGGGAAATCGACGCAGGTGGCGCGGTTGGCGGCACGGCTGCGCGGCTCCGGCCAGGAGGTGCTGCTGACGCGGGAGCCGGGTGGCACCCCGATCGGTGAGAAGATTCGCGATCTGCTGCAATTCGATCCGGTGGGCGCGGCGATGCACCCCGAGACGGAGCTGCTCCTGTTCGAGGCGAGCCGCAGCCAGCTGGTGCGGGAGGTGATCCAGCCCGCGCTGGAGCGGGGAATGCTGGTGATCTCTGATCGCTTTTACGATTCAACGACCGTTTACCAGGGCGTGGCCCGTCGGCTCGACCCGCACACCGTGCAGCAGCTGAATGCGTTCGCGGTGGGTGATTGCCGGCCGGACCTCACATTCCTGCTCGATGTGGACGTAGCGACCGCGCGAGCACGCATGCTGCGGCGGGTGCGGCCAGTGAACAGCACCCCGGATCGGATGGAGCAGGAGCCGGTGGAGTTCTATGAGCGCGTTTGTGCAGCTTACCGCCAGCTCGCGGAGCGGGAACCGGAGCGCGTGCATTGCCTCGATGGCTCCGGTTCAGCAGACGAGATCGAGGAACGCATCTGGCAGCTCATCCAATCAGCAATCAGCAATCAAAAATCAGCAATCTGAGATGTCTTTCTCACCAGACGCCGCTTTCTCCTACCTGCGCCGCGCGCACGAGCAGCAGCGGCTGGCACATGCGTATTTGATTTCGGGCGCGCCGGGAACGGGAAAACGCGCCCTCGCATCGCGCCTCGCCAATCTCGTGAACGACACCCGCGATGAAGATATTTTCGCGACCGGCGCGACCGGCATTTTCGTGGCGGAACCGGAATCGAAATCGCGCCGCATTGTGATCGCGCAAATCCGCGACCTCGAGCAGACGCTGCAAATGCGGGCGAGCGGCGGGCGCCGTAAAGTGGCGATCGTCTCCGACGCCGATCGCCTGCAACCGCAGGCCGCCCACGCCTTCCTGAAGACGTTGGAGGAACCGCCTAACGACTCGTTGCTGCTGCTGCTCAGCTCGTTGCCGGAAGCTTTGCCCGATACGATCATCTCACGTTGCATTCCCATTCCGCTCGCGCAGTTGCAGGAGCAGACGCCCTCCGCGGAAGAGACGGAACTGGTCGAGCTGCTCCGGGCGATCGGCACCTCGGGCGGCGGCGGCGTGCAGAATGCCTATCGCCTGGCGCAGGGATTTCAGCGCCTGCTCGCGCGCGTCCGCGAAGGAATCCAGGCGGAGAATGCCACCGCCTTGAAGGGCGAAGAGACGCGCTACAAAAACACCACCGATGGAGCATGGCTCGATGATCGCGAGGATCATTACAAGGCGTTGAGCGAGAGCCGGTATGTGCAACGCCGCGCGCGCCTCGTGGAGGTGCTGCTCCGTTGGTGGGCGGATGTGCTGCGGGTAAAGACCGGCGTGGACCGGCGGGAATTCCCGGGGGCGACGGAGCAAACACGGGCGATCGCGGAGCGGCTGACGACGCCCGATGTTCTCAAACGGATCCGGCGTGTGGAGGAACTCCGCGATCACCTCGGGCGCAATATCCAGGAAGCGCTCGCGGTGGAGGTGGCGTTTCTAAGCGTTTTTCGCTTCTGAGGCTTGCGCGGGCGGCCCGCGTTTTGCCGCAGATGCGAAACTGACCGTCGCCATGAGGCCGCCGCATTTGTTACCGCCGAGCCGCACGGCGGCGGTCGGGCCGACGGGGAAGCGGTATTGGCGATCAAACAAATTTGAGGAACGCCAGACGCGCACGGCGCCGTAGATCAGTGCCGCGAGCGCCAGCAGACCCACGGCGATGCCGCCGATGATCCAGCCGCGGTGGATTGGCCTGGACGGCTCTTCCACTCGCTTCGGAGTGGGGACGGGAGTGGGGGGAGGGAGGGGGCCGAAAGGCCGGTCCTGAAAATCGGGGCGCGTCGGAACGGGCGGCGGCAATTGGGCGAGGGAGGTCGCGCTCTGCAGGAGCGGAAAGAGGAAGATGACCGCGAGCACGAGAATGCGGATGGAGATGGCCACCCGGCCCAGGATCATGCCTAACGAGTTCATAGGATTACCACGCATTCTCTTCCTGCGGCACCTGCGCCTGCGTCCGCTGCGCCTCCCGCGAAAGATCGCGCAATCGCCGCATGAGGAGCTCGACGCAGGCCTGGAGGCCCGCGGCCAGTTTCCCTCTCGCCGAATGCTGCGCGAACTCGTCGAGCGCCTCCTGCAGGTGGCGCTCCTCGAGGTAGGGCTCGAGCCCGTAACCGACCGCCAAAGAAGCCTGGCGGGCGGCGAGATCGATGACCATCAGCATGTCGAAATTTTCTTCGAGCGCTTTCTGCACAGTGCTGAAGCGGGCGCGGTTCGCGAGCCAGAAAGCGAACTCGCTCGCGGAGCTATCGCGCGGCAGTTCCATGACAAAGACGGAGAGCACCGTCTGTGGAAATTTCTTGTGGAACAGGCGCAGCGTGTCTCGGAGTTGACCCATCTCCGCCAGAGTGAGTCGGCCCGTGCGATCAGTCAGGTAGCGGGAATGACGCGGGACGGCTCCGAATTTCGGGTCGAGCCGGCGCAGCGTGAACTTACACTCCGGGCAGGTCGGGGCGGGAGCGGCTAACGTGGCCTCGCAGGAGGGACACTTCATGCGCGCGTGCTCGGGCGGACGGGGCGGGGTTTCACCTTGAGTCGGCAGCTCATTCCCACTTATAAGACGACCGCTCGCGGTTTGCACCTGCTCTATGTCGAAGAGACGAAAACTCGCCGTCGGATTGATCGGCTACAACTTCATGGGCAAGGCGCACTCGAACGCCTGGCGCCAGGCGCCGCGCTTCTTCGATCTCCCCGCGGACGTGCGGATGAAGACGATCTGCGGGCGCCATGCCGGCGCGGTCCGCAAGGCGCAGGTGCAGCTCGGGTGGGAGTCGGCGGCGACGGATTGGCGGGAGGTGGTCGCGGATCCGGAGATCGACATCATCGATATCGTCACGCCGAACGACTCGCATGCGGAGATCGCGATCGCGGCGGCGTGCGCGGGGAAGGCGATTCTGTGTGAGAAGCCGCTCGGCGTTTCCGTCGCCGAAGGGGGAGCGATGCTTGCGGCGGTCCGCAAGGCGCGGGTGGTGCACATGGTCTGCCACAATTACCGGCGCATCCCGGCGATCGCGCTGGCGAAGCAGATGATCGAGCAGGGGGAGCTCGGCGACCGGATCTATCATTACCGCGCGCGCTATGCGCAGGATTGGATTGCGGATCCGAAGTTCCCCCTCGTCTGGCGATTGCAATCGCAGATCGCAGGCTCCGGCGCACACGGTGACATCAATGCGCACATTATCGATCTCGGGCGCTATTTGTTAGGCGAATTCCGGGAGGTCTGCGCCACGATGGAGACTTTTGTGAAGGAACGGCCGCTCACCGCCGGCTCACGCAAGCGCGGCAAGGTGACGGTGGACGACGCCGTCACGACGATCGGCCGCTTCCGCAGCGGAGCGCTCGTAAACCTGGAGGCGACCCGCTTCGCCCCCGGCCGGAAGAACAGCATCGCGATCGAGATCAACGGCAACGGCGGCTCGCTGGTTTTCGATTTTGAAGAGATGAACCGGCTGCGCTTCTACGACGCGCGGGAGCCGGAGGAGCGCCGCGGTTTCCGCGATATTCTAGTGACGGAGCCGCAGCATCCCTATGTCGGCAGTTGGTGGCCGCCGGGGCACGTGCTTGGTTACGAGCACACTTTCGTTCATACCATCGCGGATTTCGTCAGCGCAGTAGCAGCAGGCAAGAGTGTGCAGCCGACCTTCGAAGACGGGCTGCGGAATCAGCAGGTGCTGGAGGCGATTAGCGAAAGCGCCCGGAGCAAGCAGTGGGTGCGGGTTTTAAAATCTCCTCCCACGATTCTCTCCGAGTGATATTCTAGCGAGGTGAGCACGCTTTCGGAAATCGAGGAGGCGGTGAAAAGCCTGACGACCGCCGAGCTCGAGCGCCGGTTGCGGGAACTCCGGCACGCCCGCCCAGCAACAGAAGCATCCCAGAACCTGAACGCGCGGTTCGCCGGGGTCATCAGTCTTCGGCAGGATCCACTCGATTGGCAGCGGCAGGTCCGCGCCGTGGTCACCACTTGAACGAGAGAAATTTATGAGACTTGAGAATCAGATTGCGGTTGTCACTGGAGCAGGACGGGGGATTGGCCACGCGATTGCCGTACGGCTGGCGAAGGAAGGCGCGCGCGTCGCCTCTGTCAGCCGCACCGAAGCGAATGCGCAGCGGACGGCGGATGAGATCAATAACATCCGCCCGGATGCAGCGAAGGCTTACGCCGTCGATGTTTCGGATCATGCGGCAGTGCAGCAGATCGGCGCGCAGATTCTCGATGAGTTTGGGCGCGTGGACATTCTTGTGAACAACGCGGGCGTGACGCGCGACGGGTTGAGCATGCGCATGTCCACGGAAGATTGGGACACGGTGCTGAACACGAATTTGAAAGGCGCGTTTAATTTCGTGCAGGCAATTCAGCGGCCGATGCTGAAGCAACGCAGCGGACGCATCATCAACATCAGCTCGGTGATTGGATTGATCGGCAATGCCGGGCAGGCGAATTATGCTGCGAGCAAGGCGGGGCTGATCGGCTTTACGAAGTCGCTGGCGCGCGAGATGGCGAGCCGCGGGATCACCGTGAATGCTGTCGCGCCTGGATTGATCGAGACAGATATGACAGCGGTGCTCTCGGAGGAGATCCGCAAAAACATCCTGAGCAAAATTCCGCTCGGGTCGTTAGGCCAGCCCGACGACATCGCCAACGCCGTCGCCTTCCTCGCGTCGCCGGAAGCGAAATACATCACGGGGCAGGTGCTCGCGGTCGATGGCGGGATGGTGATGTAGCATCGAACCTGCTCTCACAGGTCTGGCGCGTTCGATGATCACACCGGCTTGTGAAGATTCTCTCCTTTTTTGTAGCGCTGGCGCTGGCGTGGTTTGGCTACCGCCATCTCACCGGACCGATTGCACATGCGCCGGGTGCGCTCGTCGCCGCCGAGCCGCAGCAGCTGGAGGTGGCGGAAGCGCTGCCGTTGATCGAGCACGGTGATTTCCGGCTGAAGCCGCTGGCGCGGTTCGCCCTCACGGCTCGGGTGTTGCATCGGCGGAATTATTCGTTCGATCGTGGCGCGAAGCTGTCGCCGACCGATCTGGCGCTGGGCTGGGGCAGCATGTCGGATTCGCAGGTGCTGGAGCAGCTGAAGATCAGCCAAAGCAATCGCTTCTATTGGTATCGTTTTCAGCTGCCGCCGCCGATTCCGCAGGAGGAGATCGCGCGCCAAAGCACGAACGTGCACATCATTCCCGCTGATCGTGCGATCGCACGGCAATGCGCTCCTTACGAACAGGCGAGCTGATCCGGCTGGAGGGACAGCTGGTG
>JACCZQ010000342.1 GCA_013695905.1 Chthoniobacterales bacterium | reverse complement strand
GGATAATGCTGATGTCGTGCGGCGCGAAATTCCAGAGGGCGTCGATATCCGAGCGGATGCGGCCGAGGTTCAGGCGCTGGCTGTAAATGTAGCGCACCTCGCCCAGCTCGCCGGAATCGATGAGTTTCTTAACGTAGCGGACCGCTGAGTTATAGACAAAGGTGTGGCCGGTCATCACCACGAGCTTTCGCTCCTCGGCACAGCGCGCCAACTCGTCCACCTCAGCGACTTTGGTAGCCAGTGGTTTTTCGACAAACACGTGCTTACCGGCCTCCAGCACCTTCTTGGCGAGAGAAAAATGGCTCGCTGCGGGTGTGGCAATGACGACGGCGTCGACTGACTCATCGTCCAAAACGCTCTCAATAGTTTCGACAGCATTGCTTCGGGGGAAATTGGATTCGACGAATCGGCGCCGTTCCGGACTGGAATCAACCACGTACTTGACCGAGCAATCCGGCAACGCCGAGAAGTTGCGCAGGAGATTGGGACCCCAATAGCCGCAGCCGAATTGAGCCAGAACAAGTGACTGAGCCTGCATAAGGAGTAAAACCAGGTGAGACGACGGACTAGGCGGCGACCAGCACCTGCTCCGTCTCCAGGATCGGGCGGTCTTCAAACGAAAGATCCGCGCCCGGTGCAGCGGGGTTGTAGACTCTCAGCCGGAGAGGTGGAGTGTTCGCGCAGCTTTTATCGGGCGGCCACTGCACGGTGACCTCGTTGCTGCCGGGTCTCACGTCGCCAAATGAAGCGGCCCGTCGTTTCCGGAACCATGCCACGGCGTCGCCGGCCGTTGCGAACCAAGGATCTTCAGCACGCAGGTCGCTCAAGAGAGACGCGTAGGCGCCACCCCACAGCCGCTCCGGGCCGAGGCTGCGGTCGTGCCAGTTGATCGTCATCACGCCGCCCGAGCCTGCTGCATGTCGAATCATTGGTTGGATGGCGCGCAGGGCTTCAGCATCCGACAGATTGAGGTAAGGCGGATAGAACATCGCCGTATCCATGATGTGCAGGGGCAGTTCCAGGAGACGGTCGGCACCCGGATGTTGATAAACCTGGGTGGTGCCTGCCTTATAGCCGATTGTTTCGTTGTATCCGATCGTAGAGTCGTAGGAGAAGCCCGCCTGTTCCAGGAGCCTGGGAGACTCTTGAGCGAAGTAGAGCCAGTGCATTCGGACGCCCATTTGGGGGCTGCCAGTGACACGTTCAATCTGACTGCGTTCTTCTGCTCCGGCGGAGCTGTCATGCCAGGCATCTATCCCGTGAAGAGCAATTTCGCTCCCGTTGGCGTGCAGCTGCTTTAGCTCGGCGGCTATGTCTGCGGCTGCGTACCGGGTGGCGCGCTTCGAGCGTATGTTGCCTTGCGGGTCGACGCCGGGATGATCTTTCCGAGGAATGACAAAAAAGGTGGAGGCGAGGCCCTTCTCCAGCTCCGCGTAACTCTCCAGCTGGTCCCACGGATCCTTAACCAGGCCGAGATAAATCAGGGGCAGGGAGAAGGCTGCTTTCCAATTCGTCAGCAGATGGCTGAGGGACCGTCGCCCGCGCAGAAACTGAAAAAATGATCTTAGGGTAGCGCGATAGAGGAAGCCAATCACCGTGTGGTCCAGGCGGTGAAACCGAAGGCGCACGTGATCCACATCGTGCGTAAGACAAACGGTAAAAGGATGTCCGGCCGGCGCGGGCGGAATCTCCACGAGAGGCAGCCGTTCCTTAACGATCGACTCGCGCAGAAGACGGATGTGAAGATCCAGGGTGGGCACACCGGCAAGAGCCTCAGGTTGGCCGCACGTGAGGAGGTGACGAATCTCAGCAAACAGGTCGTACCCGAATCGCACGACCGTCTGCGTACCAGCAACCGCTCGGAACCCGACCGGCTGCTTCGACGACTCGTGCACGATGAGTTCACCCTCAGCCCCTGGAAAACGGAGGCACCCACGGTAGATCGGCAGCCGCGCGCCGCCGAATGAAAGGAGACTCTGCCCTGGAGCAGATTCAGCCTGGAGAGCGCGAGATTTTTCGAACTGGTTCTGCGCGGTGCCATAGAGCAGAACCAGCCGCGCCTCGTTCTGCGGCACCTCGCGATCGCAGCAGAGCAGGACGTCATAGTGCGCATCTGCGCGGTGAAACTCCCACGGTGTCTTAAAAAGCTGGAAGAACTCGCGCACGATGGGCCGGCTGGTCTCGTCGCGAATGAGGACGCCAATCATGTTACCAAAAAAATTGCTTCCCATCCGAGGGAAGCTCCGCCAGTCCTTAGAGCAGATCCTTGACAGCCTGCAGAAATCCACACTTCTCCAGCGTCCACGTGTGCTCCAGGTAAACCCTCTGACCACGCTGCACGATCTCCGCCACTTCCGCAGGATGAGTGCGCACCCAGGCAATCTTCGCCGCAAGGTCGTCCGCGTTCCCGAGTTCGAAGAAAATCAAGTCGTCGGGGCCGAAGTAATCTTGGATCCCCTGCGCGCGTGGAGCGATCACTGGCTTGCCGAGAGCAAGATATTCGAAGATGCGGGTCGGCGTGTTTAGCTCGGTGAAGATGTTGCGGTGGTTCGGAATAATTCCCAGAGCACATTCTTCAATCGCTTTCACGACCCCATGCACGCCGCGCACACCGAGATAATCGATCGCGTCAGTAAGGCCACGCTCCTCGGCCGATTCCATCACGCGATCGAAAAACTCCGTGCGTGCGCCGCAGACATTCAGCCGCACATCAGGATGTTCCTCCCTGACTTTCTCCAGCGAGGTCACCGCGAGATCGAAGCCGTTCCGGTGGACCAGGGAACCGTGGTAGAGGATGGCGAACGGCTTGGCCTGCTGCCCGTTGCTCCCATTCTGCTGGTAAGACGGGGCAGGCTGAAAGCGGAAAATCTCGTCATCTGGAGAATTGATGACGACCTTGATCTTCTCGGGTGGACAACTCCGGCCGCCGTAGATCTTCTTGCAGGCGAGGTTCACCGTCAGCACGAGATCGGCGACGCGGATGCTCCATTTCTCGAGACGCTTCAGAAGCCGGACACTCAGGCTGTGCTCCGGGAGCTTGAAGATGGTCTGCATGAGCTCCGGCATCGGGTCGTGCAAATCCAGAATAACCTTTGCTCCCAGCATCTTCGGAACCAGAGCACTGAAGACCAGGACGTCGGGCATATTGTGCACGTGCACGACGTCGTAGCGCCGTTTCAGCGACCGTGACGCGAGGTAGAGAAAGCAGGTAAGAAGAAACGCTGAATACTGGCCGACATACCCAAGCTTCCCGCCGCGCTGGCGCCTGAGCGGAACGCGAGTGACATTGATGCCGCCGTAGGATTCCTGCGCGGCGTCATCCGCATGGTTGCGCAGGCAGATGAAATCAACCGTGGCGCCTTCTGCGGCCATCGCTTCGGCTGCTCGGCGCGGCCGCGGATCTGCGGGGAAGTGGGAGAAGAGGAGAACAGCAGCACGTTTACCGAGGAGCGAGAGGTCAGCGGCGGAAGGAGCATCCGCCTCCGTGCTGCTGGCTTGGGAGGAACGGAGTCCGGTGACATGTCGCGCCACCTCTCTGGGAAGAGCATGCCAGTAGTCGCCGGCGTATCTGGTTCTGACGTAGCTGAGGAATTCGCGGTAGAAGGCGACATCGTATTGTGTCGACTTGGGCTGGCTCCCCGCGAACGCCATGTAATCGGGATGTGTATCCAGGAGAACCATCCCGCCGTGCTCGGCGATCCAGTCGACCTTTCGCATCCAGATCTCGGGGCTGGATTCCCGCAGCAGCAGAAAGAGCGTTGAGTCCTGCGGAAGCGTATACGGCAGCTCGACATACCCGCGGCTGGAAGGACGCAAGCTGTCCGGCAT
>JACCZQ010000334.1 GCA_013695905.1 Chthoniobacterales bacterium | reverse complement strand
TGAAAAGCCGCCAGCGAGAGCGCCGCCAGCACGTGCACGACGAGTGACCCGAGGACGGCCCACCAGACTCTTCTTCGTTCGCGCGGTGTTTGCATGCGGCTGCTGCGGCTGCGCAGCGGGCGGGATTCTACCGCAAAGAGCGTGTGCTGGCGAGGGGGCTTGCGCCGCGGAGCGACTTGCGGGCGCGGCGGCGGCGCGGCGTCGTCTTGCGCGCGTGGTGAAAGAGATACTGCTGCGCGTAGCCGCCGTGCTCGCCGAAGTAGCTGTCGCAGAATTCACGCAGACGCTGCGGTGTGAGCTTTCGGGCGCGGGGGAAATATTGATCCTTCAGGACGCGCTCGATCCAGACATCGATCGGGAACGCCCGCAGCCGCTCGTACGCGAAGAGCATGACGCAATTCGCCACCTTTGCTCCCACGCCTGGCAGCCCGCAGAGTTGCGCCCGTAGTTCGTCGTCAGGTAAATCGCGCCACACTTCGAGCTCCGCGGCGCCGGTGCTGACCAGCTGCGCGGTGGCGAGCAGGTTCTTCGCGCGGTAACCGAGCCCGCACGCGCGCAGCTCCTGCTCGGTGGCTTGCGCGAGACGTTCTGCACCAGGGAACGCGTAAATTTTTGTCGCATTTTCGGTCAGCCGCTCGCCGAAGCGCTCCCGCAACGCGCGCGACATCTGGCGGATGTGCGCCACCTGCTTCATCGAGGAGGTGATGAAGCTGGCGAGGCATTCCCAGAGCGGCTGCCGCATGATGCGCAATCCGCGGCAGTAATCCCGCGCCGCGACCATCGCCGCGTCGGTCGGCAAGCTGGTGCAGATTTCCTCCAGCGGATGATCGAGCGCGAAGTAGTGGCGCACGATCTCCTCCGCGCCGCGCGGCACGAGCAGTTCGTCTCCGCGTTGCTCTATATGTAGAGCGCAGTGGCCGATCGTGCCGACGAAGCCGACGCCGTGCGGCTCCCAATGGAAGGTCTGGCCGGAGTCGAGCGTGACCGCGAGGTCGAAGTGGGGCGCGGCAAGCGCGGTCAATTTCATCAGCCACAGATTAACACGGATGAAACACGGAGAGGGAAGGCGCGGCCGCGCGTTTGCAGAAAATCCGTGTTTCATCCGTGTCCATCCGTGGCTAAATAGCTCCTCGACCGTCGCACCTGCCGTATGGAAGTTCACACCCACTTCACGCTGCTCGATTGGGGCGTGCTCATCGGCTATCTGCTGCTCACCACGTGGGTGGGCCATCGGCTGCGCGGGCAGCAGGCGAACATTAAGGATTTCTTCCTCGCCGGCCGCTCGCTCCCGTGGCCGGCGGTCTGCGGCTCGATCATTGCGACGGAGATCAGCGCGGTCACGTTCATCGGCGTGCCGGGGGCGGTCTTCGCCCTCACCGGGAACTTCACTTATCTGCAATGGGCGATCGGCTCGATCATCGCGCGTATGATTGTAGGGCTCTACTTCGTCCGCGTTTTTTACGAGCGCGATATCTATAGCCCCTACGACTACATGGCGCATCGGCTCGGGCCCGGCGTGAAGGGATTAACGACGGCGCTGTTCATGATCGGCTCGATCCTGGGGCAAAGCGTGCGCGTGCTCGTGCCGGCGATGGTGCTGCGCACGGTCACCCCGTTGAGCATGACGCAAAGCATCGTGGTCATCGCGGTGTTCGCGATCCTGTGGACGTTGATGGGCGGCATGACCACCGTCATCTGGACGGACGTGATGCAGTTTTTCCTCTTCATCGGATCCGGACTGCTGGCGCTGTTCTGGATGATCTGGATGCTGCCGGATGGCTGGGCGCAGTTCTTTTTCCAGGCAGGTGCAGCGGGTAAATTCGAGATCTTCAGGTGGGTGCCACCTGCTGGCTCGGAGCAGGCGTTTCTCTCGTGGGTCAAGGATGCGGAGTTCACGATGTGGACGGCGTTGCTCGCGATGCCGTTCCAGAACGTGGCCGCGTTTGGGACCGATCAATTGAACGCGCAGCGCATGTTCTGCTGCCGCTCGGCGAAGGATGCGACGAAGGCTGTGATCTTCAGCAGTTTCGGCCAGATCGTGACCATCCTGATGTTGATGGTCGGCGCGGCGTTGTTTGTGTTTTACCAGCAGTTCCCGCCGAATGCGGTGGAGGCGGCGCTGTTCGCGCAAAAGACAGACTACGTGTTCCCGGTGTGGATCACCACCGTCCTGCCGCCCGGCATCACTGGCCTCGTCCTCGCGGGGGCGTTCGCGGCCGCGATCTCGAGCCTCGATTCAGCGCTCGGGGCGCTCTCGCAGACTTCCATCTCCCTCCTCTACGGCGGCAAAACGGATGCGCCTGAGAACACGAAAACCATGGTCCGCCGTTCGCGCGTGGCGGTGGTGATGTGGAGCGGCATCCTCGCGTCGATGACGGTGGCGCTCTACTACGTGCAGGAGCGGGCGAACATTAATCTCCTTAGCCTCGCCTTCGGGATGGTGTCCTACACCTACGGTACGATGCTGGGCATCTTCGTGCTGGCGCTCTTCCGCGTCCCGGTGCGGCTCTGGTCGCTGTGGGTGGCGCTGATCCTCTGCGTCGCGTTGACGACGTGGGTGCGGCCGGACATTTATGCGATCCTGCAGGTGGCGCCGGAAACGATCGCGCAAATCCGCCCGACGATGACCTATCCGTGGCTCTTCCCGATTAACTTCTTCATCACCTTCACCATCGGATGGCTCTTCAGCCGCCCGCGTAGCAGTCAGGTTGCCGCAGTTTAGCCTGCGCACTGCGCACGCTCAGCGACTCCCCGGCTAACTACTTGCCTCTGCCACCAGTAGAACTGGTGAACCAAATTGAGATGCACATGCTGCGTGTCGCAGGGTCAGCCGCTGCGCCAGGCGTGTAGCTGCGGCGCTATGCGCCGCACGGGTCTGTGCTCCCGCTAATTCTCAGCGAGTAGCCCACACACACCCGTGTCGCCCACAGGGCGACAGCTACAGGGCTCACCCTGGCTCGTCACTCATTGCGCTTCTCCTTCAGCTGCAAACCGAGATCGCGCAGCTGGCGCTGGTCCACGTCGCTCGGTGATTGTGACATCAGATCGAGGCCGCGGTTGTTCTTCGGAAACGCCATCACTTCACGGATGCTCTGCTCGCCGCAGATTAACATCATTAGGCGGTCGAGACCCATGGCGATGCCACCGTGTGGAGGTGCGCCGAGGCGGAACGCACGCAGGATATGGCCGAACATCGTCTGCTGGTCTTCTTCGCTCACGCCCAGGGCTGCGAACATCTTCGCCTGCAGCTCCTGCTCGTGAATTCGGATGCTGCCGCCGCCGATTTCGACGCCGTTCAGCACCACGTCGTAGGCTTCCGCGCGCGCTTTACCGAAGTCGCCGCTGTCGAGCAACGGTACGTCTTCAGCCTTCGGTCGGGTAAAGGGATGATGCACCGCGTTCCACTTGTTCTCCGCGGCGTCGAACGCGAGCAGCGGAAAGTCCGTGACCCAAAGAAAATCGAGCGTCTGCGAGTTCTCCGTCAGCTTCTGGAATTCCGAAATGCGCAGGCGCAGACGGCCCAGCACCTCGCAGGCGGTCTCCCATTTGTCGGCGGCGAACAGCACCAGGTCGCCTTCCTCGATGTGGAGCTTCGAGGTGAGCGCCGCCTTCTCCTCCTCAGTGAAGAACTTCACCAGCGGCGACTGCCATTTGCCGTTCTCCACCTTAATGAAGGCGAGGCCTTTGGCGCCGTGCAGCTTTGCCATCGTGGTCAGCTCCTCCATCTGACCGGTGGTGACGAGGGCAAACTGCTTCGCGTTGATCGCCTTCACGGCGCCACCGGCATCGAGTGCGCCGCGGAACATCTTGAAGCTGCTGCTCGCGAACGTGTCGGCGAGATCCACCAGCGGCATCGCGAAGCGGCGGTCCGGCTTGTCGCTGCCGAACTGATCCATCGCTGCATGCCACGTCAGGCGGGGGAAGGGCGTGGGAATCTCGACTTCGCGCGCGTTGCGGAAGATTGCCGCCAGCATTCCCTCGACGAGCCGGAAGATATCGGCGGGTTCGACGAACGAAGCTTCGATATCGATCTGCGTGAACTCCGGCTGCCGGTCCGCGCGCAGATCTTCATCGCGGAAGCATTTCGCGATCTGAAAATACTTCTCGATTCCCCCGACCATCAGCAGCTGTTTGTATTGCTGCGGCGCCTGCGGGAGCGCGTAAAACTTGCCGGGCGTCTGGCGGCTCGGCACCAGGAAGTCGCGCGCACCTTCTGGCGTGCTTTTCGAAAGAATCGGCGTCTCGATTTCGAGGAAGCCCTGCTCGTCCAGGAAGTCGCGAGTCGCTTTGGTGACGCGATGACGCATCCGCAGATTCCGCGCGAGATGCGGCCGGCGCAGATCGAAGTAGCGATGGGAGAGCCGCAGATCCTCGTTGCTCGGATCGGAATCGAGCGGGAACGGCAGCACATCGGCGCGGTTCAAAATCGTGAGGGTGTCCGGCAGCACCTCGATCTCGCCGGTGACGAGTTTCGGATTTTCTGTGCCCGGCAAACGCGCGGCAACTTTGCCGATTATCTGAACGACATCTTCGTGCCGGAGCGTGTGCGCCTGCTCAGTGGCTCCCGCGTTTTCCTCCGGCCGAAACACCACCTGCGTCAGCCCTTCGCGGTCGCGCAGATCGATAAACACAACCCCGCCGTGATCCCGCCGCACGTGCACCCAACCCGCCAGGGTGACGGTGCTGCCGATGTCCTTCGTGCGCAGTTCTGCGCAATGATGCGTGCGATACACTTCGGCTGTCGCAGCTTTACGCGGATTGCTCCCGCTCCTGCCAACGCAACCGCGAGATGTGCCGGCCAGACAAAACATTCATAACTCCACGATCGTCTTCTACGACGACGCGGAAGCGCCCTACAAAGACGTGATCAGGATGCGGCACGGCGAGTTCCTTGCCGCTGGTCAACTCGATCCAGAACGGCTCGAACGGCACCCGATGCATCGCCTCTCGAACATCTTCCATTATCGCTTCAGTATAAGAGCTGGGACTAGACGGTCAAAAGAGTTCCTCCAGCCGTGCCCGCAGGTGTTCGTGCTCAATCAGCCCTTGCTCGCCTGTGGCCATGTTCTTCACCTTCACCTGCGGCCATTCCTCGCCGAATATCACCGCCACACGCGCGCTGAGCTGCTCCGCGTGCTGAAATTGTTTCCCCACCTTCGCAGGCGTGAGCGGATAATCGACACGATACCCGGCGTCGCGCAGCTGCTGGATCTGCTGGAGCGCATCGCCGCGCCGTTCTTCTTTTGCGATGACAATGTAGACATCGAGCTGTTGCTCCCGCTGCACGGCAGCTTCCATCTGCGCGCGGGCGGTGGCGTTCTCCCGGATCAGCTCGCCCAGCACCACGTCACCCATGGCAAATCCCAACGCCGGGAGCGAAGCAGCACCGTCGCTGAGTTGCGCCACCAGGTTATCGTAGCGACCACCGCCGGCGATCGCGCGCAGTTTACCAGCACGATCAAACGCTTCGAAGACAACGCCGGTGTAGTAGGCGAGTCCGCGCACGATCCGCAGATCCACCTTCACAAAATCGCCGAGCCCCCGCTGCTGCAGCCCGGCGATGATGGTGTCGAGTTTCGCGCTTTGGCCGCCGTGCTCCAGCACCTGGAACACCGGCTCCGCCAGCTCGCCGAGACGTTCGGCAGCTTTCTCGCGGGGCTCGCGTTCGCTTTTGTCAATCACCTCCAGTACGCCCTGCCACTGTTCCTCTGGCACATTTCGTGTGCGCAGAAAATCGATCCAAAACTCGCGGTCGCTGAGCCGCACCACCACGTCCTCCGCGGTGAAGCCGA
>JACCZQ010000320.1 GCA_013695905.1 Chthoniobacterales bacterium | reverse complement strand
CGAAACTCGAAGACGTGAAGGCATTTCACACCGCCTTTTACGGGCCCGCACAGGCGACGCTGGTGGCGGTGGGCGATGTGGAGGTGGAGCCGTTGAAGGCGGAGATCGCGAAGGCGTTTGACGGCTGGAGTGGCGGCAAAGCCATCGCTGCGTTCCCGAAAGCAGGCGCGCCGGCAGCTCGTGAGGAGGTGGTGGCCATGGCGGACAAGCCCAGCGTCACGGTGATCGTGGGACAGCCGAGTGGCCTCAAGTACAGCGATCCTGAATCGCTCGCGCTGCGCGTGGGCACAGCGGTGCTCGGCTCCGGTTTCACCGGCCGACTGATGGCGACCGTACGCGACAAGGAGGGGCTTACCTACGGGATCGGATCGGGCATGGCGGATGATGCGTTTACGGACGGGGCCTGGCGGATCCAGGCGAACTTCGCGCCGCAATTGCTCGACAAAGGAATGGCCTCGACCAAGCGCGAGCTCGATTCGTGGCACAAGGATGGGATTACCGCGGCGGAGCTGGAGCGGGTGAAGACGAATCTTGTCGGCACCTTCAAGGTGGGGCTCGCCACGACCGACGGCCTTTCCAGCGCGCTGCTCAACGCCGTCCACCGCGGCTACGATGTGACTTGGTTGGATGAATACGCGAAGCGCATCTCCGCTCTCTCGCTGCAGGAGGTGAACGCCGCGATCAAAAAACACCTGAACCCGGAGAAGATGACCATCATCAAAGCCGGCAGCGTGCCGCCGCCGCAGAGTCGCGGGTAAGCTGCGGCGCGAGAGCAGCCGCAGGTGCAGCTCTCGTGGGTGCTGTTGGCACTTGCGCCGGGAGCAATGCAGAGTCCGCCCGCGACACCCATGGCAGCAAGGCTGCACTTGCACCAGTGGCTCCCGTTCGCTAGGCGAAGGGGGTGACTCGAGGGGTGGAATGGGTTCTGGGTGTGGGTGCTGTCGCGCTGCTGATTTTTTTCTGCGCCGTCGCTGTGGCTGGTTATCTGGTTTTTGACCAGGTGCGCGGCAGCCGGCTGCTGCAGGAGGGTTACAGCGCGGTGCAGAATGGGGAGTTGAACCTCGCCACCGCGAAGCTCGCTGCCGCACTGCAGCGGCGGCTGACCAAGGTGGACATGAGCTACGCCTACGCGAACCGCGCCTACTGCCACTACCGACTCGGCCGGCCTAGCGAGGCGTTGCGGGATTTCGATGAGGCGCTGCGATTGAATCCGGAGATCACCTGGGCTTACGAGTTCCGCGCGGCCGTTCACCTGAACCGCGGCGACCATGACAAGGCGTTCGAGGATTACTCAGAAACGATCCGACGCGACCCGAACAGCAGCGAGGCGTATTTCCAGCGCGGGCGCATCGCTTTAGCCCGAGGAGATACAGCTCTGGCGGTGCGGGATTTTCGCGAGCTGGTGCGGCTGAACCCGCAGGAAGCGAACGTGTATGTGCGGCTGGGTGAGGCGCAGATCCAGCACGAGGAGCTCCATGGCGCCCTGGCCAGCTTCGAGAGTGCGCTGCGCCTCGCGCCGTTCCACCAGTTGGCACCGGCGAAACGGCTCCACGTCCTGCGGTTACAGGGGCGCGAGGGGGAAGCCGCGGCCGGAGAGGCGCAGGCGCTCCGCGAGGTGGAGGAGCGGACGGCAGCGCAGCTGAGTTCGCCTACGCTCGATGCAACCTTCAAAGAATCGTACTCGCTCCTGCAGGAAGGGCTCGCCGCGGCTCGGGCGGGTGATCATCCACGGGCGATCGAGTACTACAGGAAAGCGCTCAGCGGAAAACTCTCCGCGGAGAATGTCTCGGAGGCTTATCTAAACCTCGGCCACTCGGAGGTGCAGCAGGGGGAGATCGAGCAGGCGCAGGCGGACTTCGAAAGATCAATCGCTTCCGATCCCAGCAATGTCGCCGCTTACCTCTCTCGAGCGGAGCTGCACGAGCGACTCGGTAATCACCAGGCGGTGGCGGATGATTGCACCACCGCGCTTCTCGTCGATCCGAATGCCAGCTGGGGCTACCTGATGCGGTCGCGTGCGTTTCGAAATCTCCAACAGCCGAGGCGCGCGCTGGAGGACCTCACTCGCGCGATCAAATTGAAGCCGCCCGCAGTGGACAACGCGCTGAACGACCTCGCGTGGCTGCTCGCGACCAGCCCGGACCAGTCCGTGCGGGACGGTCGCAGAGCGGTCGAAACCGCGGAACAGGCGTGCGAAATGACGAAGTGGGAGCGAGCTGCCTATGTGGACACGCTCGCGGCAGCGCAGGCGGAGAGCGGCGACTTCGGAACAGCTGTGATTTCCCAGATGCGCGCGGTCGCGCTGGTGGAGGAGATTCACCCCAGCCGCGCCGGGATGGAGGAACGGCTGCAGCTCTACCGGGAACAGAAGCCCTACCGCGAGGAGCTGCGCTCCACCACCACCACCGCGTCTGCGCCGGTGCAGTGAGGCTCCACCTGCCGCGTGGCGCGGCAGGGAAGCGCGGCAACTTCGGGCGCAGGGGCCCGTTTCCTGCTCTTCTCATTCGTATGAGCGACAACCTGCAAAAGCACGACGGCGCGAACGCTCGCGCCATGGATCGGCAGCTTGTCGAGGGTCTCCGCCACGGGCTGGAGCGGAATTACAGCCGGATTTTCGCAACCGCACGCCGGGAATGGGAGCGCCGCTTCGGCGGGCGGCCCGACCCGAGCGACGCCTGCGTCAGCGTGCGGATCTCCTCCTACGCGTTGCAGTAGGCGCGGGCGCGCGGAGATCGCCGCGCCACGAGCTGCAGGAGTTTAGGGACGGCTGTTTTCGATCGCGAACTCGATTGCGATGAGGCATGGGACGGTGGAGATCATCCACTCCCTGCCCCGCATTCGCTTCATGAAAATCGCACCCGCCCATTTACACCCTCGAGGCGGAGGACGACTCCGGTTACTACTACCCCGCGCCGGTGAGCCTGATGAAGCAATCCGTCGGCGGTGCGTATCCGCACGAGGGCGGCCTTTTCCTGCGGCGGGGTAAACGCCAGCAGCTCCGCGGGTTTGTCGTTTGGGCGGCCGGTCGAACAAAAATCGGGAATCTCACCCGCGCGCGCTACCAGTTCCGCGACTGAAACAGGCGTCGCCGACGGCGCGTAGCAGATCGCGAAGCTGTGCCCGGACAACAAAGAGACGTTCGGAAACTACAGGCCCTGTTCTCCAGTCGCCACCGCGTTTGTGTCGAAGGTGGCCTGACACGCCTGCTTCAGCAACGAGTGCACCTGACACGCGTTTCGAAACGAGGCATCGCTGAGGCACGACAAAAAAAGCCCGGGGGAGCCGCCATTCCGCGCCTTGGTCAGGTAGCGCAACCCTTCCCCGATATTCCCCTGCCGGATGTGC
>JACCZQ010000319.1 GCA_013695905.1 Chthoniobacterales bacterium | reverse complement strand
GAAGCGGGAGTCACTGAGACCGCGTGTCCGAGACCTAAGGGAAGGAGCTCCGCAGAGGAAAGCTAACAACGTCGGAGCCGTGACGCTCGCCCGGTGAGCAGGCGTTACTTAACCTCGGCGAGCTTCTTAAGGTCGATGCTCTTTACCCATTCCTGCAGCGCCGAGGCATCCTGGCCGCTTGTTTCGATCTGCAGGAAGTAACGCTTTGCCACCATTAACCAGAGGGTGCCGTGTTTCCCCTCGTTCTCGAACGTCTCAAAGCCCGGCAGCCCTTCGATGGTGACGGACTTGGTGTAGCCTTCAGGGTCGGAGGAGTTCGCGTCCCAGGCGGCCGTGGTGCTTTCCACGTACTCGGGGTTAGACGCGGAATCGAGGATGCTAATGGCAGTGGTAGGTGCTCCGTCCCCGCCTTCGCCCTTTTGGTAATCGCGATGAACGTTGGTAATGGAAGTCTCGCCAATGTTGTCGGTGGAACCTTCCGCTTGATCGGCTTTCCAGCCTTCCGGCGGCTCCGGCAGGATCGGGAGGAGCTTCGAGTAATCGACCACCTCGGCGGCCGGAATTTGGGACGCGGAGGGAGTCTCCTCGCCTGGCGGCGGAGGTTGAGCGCTCCCAACCAGCGCGAACGACCCGGTGAGCAGCGCGAGCAGGAGCGCAGTGAATCTGCGATTCCGACAGAGATGTTTCATAGCGGGAGCGCGGCGGGTGTTTCTCCGCTGCACGTCCGTACTCGATTGACTTTCTGCCGGCTGTTTGTCAAGACGCGACTTCTCCTCCCATGGATTCCGCACTCGAAATAAAACCCGGCACGGCTGCAGACGTTGCGGTGATTCTGCAGCTGATCCGCGAGCTGGCGGAATACGAGCGGGCGCCGCACGACGCGGTCGCGACGGAAGAAGGGCTGCGGGAGGTGCTGTTCGGCGACCAGCCCTCGGCGCAGGTGTTGATCGCGCGGGAAGGGGAGCAGCCGGTCGGGTTCGCGGTTTATTTCTTTAACTTCTCCACGTGGCTGGGGCGGCCGGGATTGTACCTGGAAGATCTGTTTGTGCGACCGGAGGTGCGTGGGAAAGGCTACGGGCGAGCGCTGCTCGAGCGTCTGGCGCAGATCGCGCAAGCGCGCGGTTGCGGGCGGATGGAGTGGGCGGTGCTGAATTGGAACGAACCGGCGATTCAGTTCTACAAGAAGCTGGGCGCGCAGCCGATGGAGGAGTGGACGGTGTTTCGACTGACGCGGGAGGGAATCGGGGCGCTGGCGAAGGGGAGTGCGGCGAGCGCAAGTGGGAGCGCTGGTGCGATTACGATGCGGTAAGGTGGTGGTTGGTTGCGAACGGGAGCAGGATCAAGATTAGGAGCAGGAGAAGATGACGAAGATCGAGGATTACGGGTTCCTAAGCGACACGCAGGGGGCGGCACTCGTGAGCCGCAGCGGCAGCATTGATTGGCTCTGTTTTCCGCGATTTGATTCCGGCGCCTGTTTTGCGGCGCTGCTGGGCGACGAGAGAAACGGTCGCTGGCTCCTCGCGCCGGTGGGCGAGGTGAAACGAACCCGGCGCCGTTATCGCGGCGACACGCTGATCCTCGAAACCGAGATGGACACGGCGGAAGGCACGATCCGGCTGATCGATTTCATGCCGCCGCGCGGCGATAGCCCCGATCTCATCCGCATTGTGGAGGGGGTGAGCGGCACCGTCGAAATGCGAATGCACCTGCGGATCCGTTTCGACTACGGCCACATCGTCCCGTGGGTGCGGAAACGGAACGGCTCGCTGGAGGCGATCGCCGGACCGGACGGCATTTTGTTGCGAACGCTGGTGGCGACGCACGGGGAGGATCTCGCCACGGTGGCGCAGTTCACGGTGAAGAAGGGGGACCGAATTCCTTTTGTGCTGGAGTGGTTCGCCTCGCACTCGGAGGCGCCCGGACCCGTCAACGCGGAGGAGAAGCTGCGCGAAGCGGAGGAGTATTGGACCGACTGGTCGAAGCGCTGCCGCGTCACGGGCGAATGGTCGGAGCCGGTGATGCGTTCGCTCATCACTTTAAAGGGACTCACGTTCCGTCCCACGGGCGGAATTATCGCCGCCGCGACGACGTCGCTGCCGGAGGAGATCGGCGGCGTGCGGAACTGGGACTACCGCTACTGCTGGATTCGCGATGCGACCTTTACGCTCATCGGCTTGATGAGCGCCGGCTACCTTGAGGAAGCCTGCGCGTGGCGAAAATGGCTGCTCCGGGCGGTGGCGGGAATTCCGGCGCAGATGCAGATCATGTACGGCGTGCGCGGCGAACGGCGCCTGAAGGAGTTTGAGCTGCCGTGGCTGGATGGCTATGAAGGTTCGCAGCCGGTGCGGGTGGGGAACGCAGCTTCGGATCAATTCCAGCTCGATATCTATGGCGAGCTGCTCGACGCGATGTATCAGGCGCATCGCGCGGGCATCGAGATGACGCCGCAGGACTGGCGGGTGCAGGTGCAGCTCCTCGATTTCCTCGAAACGAAATGGCGGGAGCCGGACTACGGCATCTGGGAAGTGCGGACGGACCCGCGGCATTTCACCCACTCGAAGATGATGGCGTGGGTGGCGTTCGACCGGGCGGTGAAGCTGGTCGAGGAATGCGGCTGCGAGGCCGAGCAGAACATCGAGCGCTGGCGAAAGCTGCGTGACGAAGTGCATGCCGAAGTGTGCGAGCGCGGCTTCCACAAGGAGAAGAAGGCGTTCACGCAGTCCTACGGCTCCGAGGAGATGGACGCGAGCATTCTGATGATGCCGTTGCTCGAGTTCCTGCCGCCCGATGATGAGCGGGTCCGCACCACGATCGAGGCGGTGCAGAAGGATCTGGTGAAGGACGGCTTCGTGCTGCGTTACCGCACACACGACGACAGCGAAGCGGTCGATGGTCTGCCCGGGCACGAAGGCGTGTTCCTGCTTTGCTCCTTCTGGCTGGCGGATTGCCTGCACCTGATCGGGCGAGAGGAGGAAGCGCGTGAGCTCTTCGAACGGCTGCTCGATTTACAGAACGATGTCGGGCTGCTGGCGGAGGAATGGGATCCGAAGGAGAAGCGGATGCTCGGGAATTTCCCGCAGGCCTTCTCCCACGTGGCGCTGGTGAATACCGCGCGCATTTTGAGTTCCGGCAGTCGCCACTTCGAAGAAACGTGAGCCGGTGGAGCGGCATTGCCGCCGTGGCGCGGGAAGAGTCGGACCCTGACCTCCCGGAAAATAAGGCTTCTACAGAAGAAGGAGAATCGATACGCTCGCTCGTGTGATCGCGAAAATGGTGTGCGGGGCGGTGCTGATGCCATTGCTCGCCTTTGCTTCCGAACACGCCCGGCTGGTGGAGTCGACGTACGTCGGCAGTCATCCGAGGACCTATGGCGATCTGCTAAGTTGGATGCCGGCGGAGGTGCCGAATAACAGTGACGAGGTCAATTACAACGTCACGATCGACAACAAGTTTGTCCTCGTCGATATCGACGCCACGATTTCCAATCTAATCCTGCGAGGCGATCAGAACGGGCTGAGGATCGACAACAGAACATTCACCGTCACAGGCACCACGCTCCAGCTGACGCCGCGCTACGTTGTGGTCGCGTCCGGGAATGCCGCCGCGACTTTCGATGCGGGCGAGCTGTCCACCTTTTCGGGTGGGACACTGACGGGGACATACGAGCTTTGGGCGAACGGGTTCCCGGCCACGCTGCGCTTTCGCGGCGCCCGGATCGCTGAGTTACGCGAAGCGCGGCTGACGATGCGAGGGGCGCTCAGTCGCGTCGTCGATGAGATTGGTTCTGACGCTCTCGCGCAGCTCGCGCTGATTGACGCTGCTTCGATCCTGTCTCTCGAAGGTCGCCCGCTGCTGACCACTGCTACATTCACGAATGATGGCGCGCTGTTCCTGGACAATGGGACAGTCTTCACCGCAGCCGGAGGATTAACGAACTTCGATGCTGCGACACGCACGCTGACCGGTGGTGAATTTTCCGTGGGCGGCGTCTTCGAGACGGACTTGAACGAGCTGCGCTTTCCCGGCGCGGATATTGTGAACAATGCCAGTTCGATTTCGCTTGGCGGGCCGGGCTCACGCATTGCGGACCTGGCCGGTCTCGACGGCCTCCGCAACTTCGCCTTGAATGCGGCGGGCGCGACCTTTGCCATGACGGGCGGGGAGTTTGTCACCACAGGCGATTTCACGAACGACGGAAGCTTGAAGCTGGACCGCGCCACGTTCACGGTCGCCGGCGACCTGACGAACTTCGTGGCCGAGACGCGCACGTTACGCGGCGGCGCCTACGACACACGGTTTGGAACGTTCCGGTTCCGCGGAGCCGATGTCGTGCACAACGGAGCCACCATCGTCTTCCGACCCGGCGGAATGGTGGACGAATCGAGCAATGACGCCTTTCGCAATCTCACGGAAGTGCTCGCCTCGGGAGCATTTCACATTGGGGTGGATGTGCAGTTCACCGCGCCCGGGGATTTCAGGAATGCCGGCCGGGTCGAAACCGAGGAGGTGCAGGGGTTCATCTTAATTGAGCCACAACCCGGCAGATTCAGGGTTGCACCTGGTCACACATTTACGCAGACCGCCGGCAGCCTTGTGAACAACGGCCGCTTCACCGCGGAACTTCTCGAACTTGCGGGAGGCGTGGCGAGAGGGAGGGGATCGGTGACTGGAAATGTGACCGTCGGAGCGGCGACCATTTATTCGGATTTTGCGAATGGCATCACGGGCAATCTGACACTCTCTGGTGAGTCGACGCTGCGTCACGTGGCGCAGATGCCCTACGGCTACCAGTCGCCTCGCCGTATCTCAGGTGACGCTGTCCTGGCTGGCACGCTCGAGATCGAGATCGAAGGCGAGCTGCTGCTGGCGAGCAGTGAGATCTTGACCGTCCTGCAGAGCAGCCGGCCATTATCCGGAGTCTTCGCGAATGCTCCCCACGGGACGCGGCTGACGACGGTCGACGGCACCGGCTCGTTTGTAGTGCTCTACACTGCCGACTCGGTCACGCTCACCGGTTTTCAGGTGCTCCCGCCACCCGTTCAGTTGCTGAACATTTCCGGGCGCGGCTACATCAGGCCGGTCGACGCAACCTTTCCCAGTGAGCGCGTCATCATCGGTGGCTTCATCATTACGGGAAGCCAACCGAAGACAGTGGTGGTGCGCGGACTGGGGCCTTCCATGGGGGCGGCCGGTGTCAGCTCGACCTTGCCCGATCCCATGATCAGATTACATCGCTCCGGCGGCGTCCTGGTGGCGAGCAACGATGACTGGAGAGATACGCAAATGGCTGAGATCCAAGCCAGCGGTCTGGCTCCGACGAACGATCGGGAAGCCGCCATTCATTGGACGCTCGAGCCGGGCGCTTACACCGTGGTTCTTGCGGATAAGACTGCTTCTGCGGGAAATGGATTGGTCGAGGTATTCGATCTCTCGCCGAGCCAGGAATCAAAGCTGGCGAACGTCAGCACGCTTGCGTATGTCAATGACGAGAATGTCCTTATCGGCGGTATCATCGCCGCCGGGGAAGGGCAGGCGAATGCCGATATTGTCGTGCGCGCGCTGGGTCCGCAATTGCGCCGGAACCGCGGCGTTTTTAATGCGATCTCTGATCCATCTTTGGAATTGCGGGGCGGGAACGGCGAGCTGCTGGCCTCAGCCAACGACCGTGGTGATTACAACGACCCGCAGCGCCGAGTGCCGAGTGAGTTGATGACGTTCTTCGAGGAAGAGCCGGTGCTGCGAGTCTCACTGCCGCGCGGCCAGTACACCGTCGTGGTGCGGGGGCAGCGAGGCGCTCGCGGGGTTGCGCTCGTCGAAGTCTTCGATCTGCGGCGGTAACGCGGAGGCGCTCGCGCCTTGGACCGGCCGCGTCAGGCGCTCTGCACGAGACGTTTGATTAAGTCTTCGGCGGTGGCGATCCCCACCAGCTTCCGGTCGCCGTCGATGACCGCCGCGAGACCAAGACGCGCGGCGCGGAGGCGGCGGATGATCTGGTAAGCCGGTTCGGTCACCGAAGCAGTCACGATCCGCCGCGTGTAGCGGCCGAGGGAGCCCGCGCCCGATTGATCGACCAGAACATCGAGCACGTTCACCAGCCCCACGGCCTGGCCGTCCGCCACGACCGGGAAACGATCGGCCCCCGTCGCACGACTGAGCTGCACCACCTCGGCCACGGTGGTCTCGGGAGTGATGGTGCGGCATTGCGCCAGCGGCACCATGACGTCGCGCGCCTTGACGTTCCGAAAATCGACGACGTTGTGGATCATCGCGCGTTCCGTGGCGGTGAGGGAGCCTTCCCGCTCGCTTTGCACGGCGATCTGTTTCAATTCTTCGCGCGCGGCGAAGAGCCGACCGCGATCCGAAATGCGTCGCGGCAGCATGAGCCGGCCGAGGTGGCCGCCCACTTCCAGCACCGGCCAGAGCAGCAGCGACGCGAGTTGCAGGATGCCACCGAGGGCGGCCAGCGCACGGAGCGGAAACCGGCGGAAGAGCGACTTCGGCAGCACGCCGAGCACGAAGAGCGAGATCGGGATCGCTGCGCCCGCGGCGATGAAATAACCGGCGGACCCGTAGAGCTCCACCAGCAGATGGGTGGCGAGCAGCAGCGCCAGGATTTGGGCCACGTTGGTGATCAGCAGCACGGTCACGAGGAGGCGTTCCGGTTTTTCCAGGAGCAGCTCGAGGCGTTCTGCGCCGGGCGCCTTTTGTTTCACCTGCTGCCGGAGGCCGATCGGATCGACGGAGAGCAGCCCCGCCTCGATCCCGGCGAACAGGAACGAGACCAGACCGAGCCCAAGGATCAGCAACCAGAGCATCAGATTTCGCCGGTCACTTCGGTATGGCCGTTTGCCCCTTCCTCGGGCAGGAAGCTGGTCTTCTCGAGCAACATTTCGTCGATCCTTTTCCGGCTGGCGCGACGGACGGTGATCGCCAGTCGCGGGAGCTCCACGTGCGCGCCGGTCGCGGGCAGGTAGCCGAGGCGGTTGAAGACGAGCCCGCCAATGGTGTCGATGCCGTCCGCGTCGAGTTCGAAGCCGAGATGCTCGCTCAGGTCGTCGAGCCGCGCGTTGCCGCTCACCAGCAGCCGGCCATCCTCGAGCGGCTCGATATACAGCTCCGCCTGCCCGAGCGGGGCGGCGTCGCTGATAATTTCCTCCACGATATCGGACAACGTGATAATGCCTTCGGTGCCGCCGAATTCATCCACCACCACGGCGAGTCCCTGCGGATGGGAGAGGAAGCCGCGCAGCAGATCGAGGGCGCGCATCGTCTCCGGGACGAAGGAGGGCGCCACCATCTGCTCGGTGTAATGC
>JACCZQ010000285.1 GCA_013695905.1 Chthoniobacterales bacterium | reverse complement strand
ATCCTCGTTAGTTCGCCGAGGTTTGTTCGCTCGACTTCGCGCCGCTCACCAGGAGCTTGCGGCCGAGGAACTCCTTGTCGTGCAGCTCCGTCACCGCGCGCTGCGCTTCTTCGACGGTGTTCATCTGCACAAAGGCGAACCCTTTCGAACGCTGGTTGTGCTTGTAGGTGACCACCTCTGCGTTCTGGACCTGACCGACGCCGTTAAAGAGCTCGAACAAATCGCTCTCCGTGGCTTCAAACGACAGATTGCCGACGTAAAGACGCGGCGTGGTGACTTCGACTGACTCAGGCCGGCGCGAAGGCCGCGGACCCGATGATCCCGATGGGCTGCTGCTGCTGCCGGAATAGGAGCCATTCCGCCGTTGTTCCACCTTTGCGATGGGTGGATTTCCGTTGCTGAAAAAACCCATGATTTTGTCCCAGAGCGATTGTTTCGCTGCGGGTTTCGGAGCCGATTGTTGCCGATACGGGCGATCGTCGCCCCTCCTGCGGGAGCTGCCGCCGCGCGGACGCCGCGAGCCTCTCCCGGATGAATGAGATGCCATATAGATCCTCAAGGTTGACCGAATTGTGGTTGAGGCGGAGCGCATCGTCTGATGCCGGCTCGGCAGATCGCGCAAGCCTGGAGGTCCATGAATCCAGGGGCTGGGAAGCACATTGCGCGGCTGCCGCGGACTCCGCCGCGTGGGGCCGGGAAAGCAGCGAATGGCGGACCGCATAAGTGAGCCGACGGATCAGTAGAGAAGCGAAAGTTCGCATCATTTTCTCCCAAAGCCTGAAACGCAGCAAAAAGCGGACGCCCGAATATTCGAAGGACCTTCCCGGCATCTGTGAATAACTATGGCGGGTGCGAGAGCCTTTGGCAAGCTGCTGCCTGAATGAGGAGAAAAAGAACATCGAACTCCCAACATCGAACCTCAAATATCGAACCTCAAACCTCAAACCTCAAACATCGAATGGGAGACTCCGCCCCGTTCGGTGTTCAGGGTTCGATGTTGGATGTTCGATGTTCTCCGGAGCCCTCTCCCCTGCTCTGCAGAAACCAATCCACAAATTTCGGCAGCCCCTCGCGCAGCTTCGTGGTTGGCTTGTAGCCGAGCAGCTGCCGCGCCTTTGTGATGTCGGCGCAGGTAATCGGCACATCGCCCGGCTGCTCCGGCAGCTGCTGGATCTCCGCCTTCCGCCCGAGCGCCCGCTCGATCTCGGCGATCAGCTCCCGCAGCTCGATGGTCTCACTCTCCCCGAGATTGAAGACATCAAACAACGGCCCGTCATAGCCGAGCGCCGCCGTCACTCCCTGGATGATATCGTCGATGTAGGTGTAATCCCGCCGCGTCGTCCCATCACCGAATTGCGCGATCGGCTGCCCCTCATAAATGCGGCGGGTGAATTGATGAATCGCCAGATCCGGCCGCTGCCGCGCGCCATAGACGGTGAAGAACCGCAGCGCCACGATCCGCATCTTGTAGAGATGCGAGTAGGTCGAGCAGAGGAACTCCCCCGCGATCTTCGTGGCCGCATACGGGCTGATCGTCTGCGTCAGGTGCAGCTCCTCGGAGAACGGCACCTGCTTCGCGATTCCATAAACTGACGAGCTCGACGCGAAGATAAACCGCTCCAGCCCCGTCGCCCGCGCCGCCTCCAGCAGGTGGAGTGTCCCGGACACGTTCGTGTCGTAGTAGAGCTGCGGGTTGGTGATCGACGACCGCACCCCGGCCCGCGCGGCGAGATGCACCACGATGTCGAATTTCTCCCGGTGAAATAACTGCTGCACCGTCTCGGCGTTCCGCAGGTCCAGCTGGTGCACGCGGATCTGCTCCGCCACCGCCGCGATGTTGGCGCGTTTGATCTCCGGATCGTAAAAATCGTTGAAGTCGTCGAGAATCGAGACTTCTTCACCGGCGGCGACGAGCCTCTCGACCAGGTGCGAGCCGATGAAACCCGCGCCACCTGTCACCAGAATCCGCATCGCGCGACCGTAGAGATGAAGCTGAAAACGAGCAAGGGCAGAACGACCGCGGCGGTCGCGGGAGCGATGTTGCTCGTCTTTCTCGTCGCGCTGGCCGTGGGGTTATTCTTTCGCCTCCAGCCGGAGCTGCAGCGTCCGGCCCCGTCACGGCTCGATCCTGCTTTGCGGCTCGTCCCGCCGATCGAGCTGGCGGCGCTCCCTACCGCCACGCGGTTCGATTTTCCGCTCGGCAGCGAGCACGGCGCGCTCGCCTATAACGCGCAGCCGTTCCCGGAAAACCGCCATCTGGGCGACGACCTGAACGGCATCGGCGGCCAGAACAGCGACCTCGGTGATCCGATCTACGTCGTCGCGGACGGACGGGTCTTGCTCGCGCAGGATGGCGGGCCGGGTTGGGGCAATGTCATTCTCGTCCTGCACGCCTATGAGGAGAATGGCACCCGCAGGTATCTCCATTCCTTCTACGGGCACGTGGACGAGATCGGCGTCGAGCCGGGACAAAACGTCGTGCGCGGGCAGCAAATCGGCACCGTCGGGAACGCGGGCGGACGTTATTGGGCACATCTGCATTTGGAGATGCGGGAGTTTGTGACGCCGTTCGTCGGGCCGGGGTATCGGGAAGACACCCGCGGCTGGATCAATCCCAGTGAGTTCATCCAGCAACACCGCGACGCGCCGGAGGAGGATGTTGGTCGCTCCGGAGAGGCGACACTCCTGTCGCCTGAATAAATCCGCCACAGGCGACAAGAGTGTCGCCTCCTCCGCTCAGCTCCGCAGGAGCACGTAACCCCAGTTCAGCAACGCCAGCACGATCACCGTCCCTGCCACCGCGCGACCCGCCCGCGGATGCGTCAGCGAAACGCGCAAACGCGGCGCCCGCGTGAGCAGCACCAGCAGCGCGTAAACATCGAACAGCACCACCGCGCAGATCCCCAGAAAGACCAGCGGATTCCATTGCCACGCGAGCGCCAGGTCCCCCTGCAGAAATGCCGCCGCGGAACGGGTCGCACCACAGGTCAGGCACGGCAGCCCGGTCACCGCCAGAAAAGTGCAGCGCGGCCACGGCAGCCGCAGCGCCAGCCACGCCGCTCCGAGCAGCCCCGCCGCGCCACTCACCAGCAGCCAGATCAGCTCGTGGTCCAGCTCACCCGGGCGCAGGTGACGCCACGAGAGGCGCATCATCGCCCCCTACCGGCTCAGCGCCGCCAGACCACCGGCCATCATCATGACCAGGAAAAACCCGCCGCAGCACAGGAGCAGCGGCAGCAACACCGCCATCACCGCGCGTCCGGTATCGATCTGATGTGCGCTCGCCACGCCGATGCAATACAGCACCAGCGAGTACACGCCCGCGATCATCCCGCCGCAGACCGGCACAAGTTGGAAGACATTGGCGGAGCCGCCCGCATACGCCACCACCCGCAGGGTCGTCTCGAACGACTGCTTCGCTCCACCCACGATCATCAGGCAAAGGTGAATCACACCTGAAACAATGAACGTGCCGATGACCACCAGCACCGGCAGAAAAATCAGAAACATGAGCGAGCCCACCCCGGCTCCGAACACCATGCCCAGACCTCCGTCGCTACCCCCGAAACCCATCCGCCCGCCGATGAACGAAAACAAAAACGAGACCACGCCGCCGATTGTCCCGAGGATGACGGTGTAGAGCAGCGGATCCAGCAGCCCCGCGTCGCGTTTCATCGTGGTGAACGCCTCCGTCGGCCGCGTCAGCACCATCGCGATGGTGGCGAGCAGCGCATTCACGAAGCCGACCGTGTCGCGATTCTCCCAGGGCAGGCCGGTCGCCTCCGGCGTGACCGGTGTGGTGGAGGAGAGCAGCTCCGCACCGGGCGTGACGGTGTGCGGCTCCGGAGGAACAGGCCCCGCGGCTGGCGCACCAAAGCTGTCCAATTCCGAGAGCGGCCGCCATGTCGCCATGCCTTCGGTCCAGCCGAGATCCGTCTCGATAAACTCGCCCGTCTTCAGACCCTCCCGCACCCGCGCTTCATCGAAAACACCGAGTGTGCCGCCGCTGCGGCTAATGTGGATCATGGCCATAGGCTTGCGGTTGTAACGGAGCGGCCTTGCTCAAGTCAACGGTGCAAAGCTGAGTGCGCCCGCGAATCACGCGGATGTTCCGGAATTCTTCTGCCTTTCATTCGCGTGATTCGCGGGCTCAAGCGCTGTAGGCCGCGTCTCCTGACGCGGCGGGGTGTGAGCGTGGGGTAGCGAATGATTCGTTCGTGCGATGATCAACCGCCCGCCATGTCGGGAGACTTGGCCTACAGCTCCAGCGCGCGCCAGAAATACCACGCCGCCACCGACCGGTAAGGCCGAAACTTCTCGCCGTGCTTCGCCATCTCCTTCGCGGTGGGCAGTTTTCTTTTGCGGAACGTCTTCCCGTAGCCTTTCTGCACGCCGTAGTCGGCGACCGGCCACACATCGAGCCGCCCCATCTCGAACAGCAACAGCATCTCGACCGTCCAGCGGCCGATCCCACGCACCGCCGTCAGCCGCGCGATGATCTCCTCATCACTCAACTTCGCCAGCACCGCTCCCGTCGGCACCGTGCCGTCGATCCGCTTCGCCGCCAGATCCTTCAGTGCCGCCGTCTTCGCCGTCGATAATCCGCACGCGCGCAATTTCTCCTCCGGCGTGGCCAGGACCAGCTGCGGGTCGAGCCATTTGCGGCCGGAATACAGCGCCCGCACCCGCCCCCAGATCGTCGCCGCCGCCTTGCCGCTGAGTTGCTGATACGCGATCGATTCCGCCAGCGCATCGAACGGCCGGACGATCACCGCCGCGCGCGGCCCGAACGGTTTCGCCCGCGCCATCAACGCGGCCATGCGCGGATCCGACGCCCGCAGGTGCTGCTCCGCGGCCGCGATCTCCTCGGGAAGCGCTGCTCTGGTCATGACTCCTTTGGCATACAAGCTACCGGCGATCGCGCGAAGCATTATCGTGTTTTCATGCAGAGACAGTTCGCCTACACTGCCGCCCATGAAGAAATGTGCGCTGCTGCTCGGGGTGGTGACGGCGATCTCCTGCGGAATCCTCAAGGCGCAGGATGCAGTCTCAGCTGCGCGCGAGGTGCGGTCGCTGGTCGATCCCCGCCGAGACGCGGGACCGACGCCGCTGGATCTGTTCCGCGTTGAGAGTTCGTACGTCTTCTCGAGCCAGCTGGAGAACGGCACCGGCTACGGGAAGCAGGATGCGCTGCAAAGTTCGATCGAGTATTCGCACCGGTTTCTGCTCACCGGCAGAATCTATCTGCGGGCCGGGGTCTCTTATGACCGCTTTGACTTCGGCAGCACCGGGGCACCGGTGCCGGATCATCTGCACAGTCTCGCTGGCGTCGTCGCGCTCGAATACGTGGTCGGGAAAGATGTGGGCGCATTCCTCCAGGTCCGCCCCGGTTATTACGCGGAAGGAAGTTTCGGCAGCTCGTCGTTCGATGTGCC
The DNA here is from genome assembly GCA_013695905.1 of Chthoniobacterales bacterium. Classification (GTDB taxonomy): domain Bacteria; phylum Verrucomicrobiota; class Verrucomicrobiia; order Chthoniobacterales; family UBA10450; genus JACCTI01. The sequence continues at coordinate 1,825 of JACCZQ010000285.1, read as the reverse complement.
GATCACCCTCGGGCGCATTTTTGTGCTCCAGCAGGATCAGCTCTTTTTGTTCGTCGGCGCGACGGCGGCCTTTCTGCGGGCTGATTATCCGGTGCTGCCGCTCGCGGGCCTCGTCTGGCGACCGAACGAGCAGTGGAGTGTCTTCGCCGTGGTGCCGGAGCCGCGCATCACTTATTCGCCGTCGCGGAACCTCGACCTGTGGGTCGGCGGCCAGTTGGTGGGCGGCTCCTTCCGCACCGATCACGATCCGAACATTCAGCCGCGGAGTCTGAGCGGCGCCGTCGTGACTTATTCGGAGTATCGCGCCGGGCTCGGGGTGGAATTCCGCTGGACTGACACAGTGGGCCTGAACATCGGCGGCGGCTACGCCTTGCAGCGGCGCTTTAATTTCGCGCGCGCCGATGAGTCTTACGAGACGAAGCCGGCGCCGTATCTGCGCGCCGCTTTCAAGGCGGAGTTCTAGTGCTTGGTCATCTGTAAAGTGACGGCAAGACAGCGCCGGAACGGCGCGGCGGAGTGAAGCCCAAGTGCAGCGGCAGCGGAACTCCGGGTCGGTCGCGCGAGAGCAATGCAGCCCCCGGAGAGGGAGGTGTGATGGGAATCGAGTTCTGATTTTCCGTCACCCGTTCCACGGGTTTGATCTTTTTCCTGGCTGTGATCCCGGAGTTTCGCTGCCGCTGCACTCCGGGCTTCCTTCCGGCGCGCCCTCCGGGCGCTCACCCTGCGCGCTTCATATTCCCTGGTCCCATCACCTCAGCGATAAAAGGCGCGATCAGCTTTGTCTGCCTCGGCAAAACTCCCGAAGCGCACCAGGGTTTTCTCCACCCCGGAACGTCCCCATCTGCGGCTGCCGGCTCCGATAGAATTCTGCACGGCACCGGCCCTACTCCTCAATCCGCCGGAGCAGGAAGGCGGCCCCGACGAAAGTCACAATCGTGCCGAGGCAGAGCGCGAGCAAACTCGGCGCGTAAAACGCCACCGGCGCGTGGTAGAGGTTCACGAGACGGAACGCGCGCACGAAATGCGTGAGCGGGAAAATCTCGGCGATCGGGCGGAGCGCCTCCGGCAGCTGCTCGAGCGGCGCAAAGGCACCGGAAAGCACGAAGACCGGGAGCAGGAAAAACACCGAGAACTGGATCGCCTGCGTCTGCGTGTGGGAGACGGCGGAGATGACCAGACCCATCCCTAACGAGCAGAGCAGAAACAGCACGCAAATGAGCGCCAGCGTGCCCGGCTGATGGAACTCCACTTGGAAATGCCAGCCGGCGAGGACCACGATCACGAGGATCAATCCCAGCGAGACGACGAAGTATGGCAGCACCTTCCCGATCACGATTTCCCCACGCTGCAGCGACGTCACGATGAGCTGGTAGAGAGTGCCCGCTTCCCGCTCCCGCGCGATCGTGCTCGCCATCAATGTCACGGTCAGCAGCTGCAGAATCAGCCCGATGATTCCCGGCAGCACGTAATCGATGAAACGCTCCTTCGGGTTGTAGAGCATCTGGTCCTCGACGGTCCAAGGCTCCATCGCGGAGGTGAATTGACGCCGCACTTCGACCGGGATTTTCTCGGCGAGATCGAAGATTTCATCCGGCAGCGCGTCGATCATCTCCTGTCGTTCAGCGAGCTGAAATTCGCCGACCGTTTCCTGCACGCTGCCGAAGAGCTGCGGCGCGAAGTTCGTGTCGCTGGCGTCGAGGTAAAGACGCAGCGGGATCGGCTTTCCATCCAGGAGGCCCGCGCTCCAGCCGGGAGGAATGACCAGCGCGGCCTGGACCCCCTGCCCCAGCAGGTCGTTCACGGCGCCGGCTCCGGGTTCCTGCAC
>JACCZQ010000270.1 GCA_013695905.1 Chthoniobacterales bacterium | reverse complement strand
GCTCGTTGAGCCGCCTGGCCAACATCTCGTAGCGCCTTTTAATGGCGAGAAGCGGCGGGGGAAGTTCGACCACGCTTCACTTTTCACCATCATCTCGGATGTATCAAGTTATTTCTGGACGACCTCTAAGTGAGCAGAACCAGCTGGAATTGACGCTCGGTGCCACGACGCGGAGGGACGCGCTTCCGCGCGTGCCCGCACCCGCCGCGGCAGGTCCCTCCGCATTCCACGCTTTCGCCGAGATCGGCGAAGTCATTGCCGCCACCGCCGGCAAGCTCGAGAAGGTGCGCATCCTCTCGGAATACCTCCGTTCGTTAGACCGGGAGCAGCTGCCGATCGCCACCCGTTACCTCACGGGAAAGGCTTTCGCGCAAAGCGATCCCCGCACGCTGCAGGTAGGCTGGGCGGTGATCTTCCGAGCGCTCCTGGCGGCGACGAAGATCGACGACTCGGAGCTGCACCGGATCGCCAGCAGCCACGGCGATGCCGGGAAGACGGCGCTCGAGGCGCTGGAGGGTCGAACCGTGGCGCAACCGTTTACGTTGGTGCAATCAAAGCAGCTCTTCGACGAATTGCAGCGTGCGCGCGGGCCCATCGCGAAGACAGAACTGCTGCAGGCACGGCTGGCGCAGCTCTCGGCGCGGGAAGGGCAATATGTGATCAAGATTCTGACCGGCGATCTGCGGATTGGCCTCCGGGAAGGGCTGGTGGAGGAGGCGATCGCCAGCACGTTTGCCGCGCCGCTCGACGACGTGAAAGAAGCGAACATGCTGCTCGGTGATCTCGGCCAGGCGGCGCTGCTCGCCTCCACCGGCGCATTGCACGAGGCGGAGCTGTCGCTGTTCCGGCCGATCAAGTGCATGCTGGCAAGCCCGGAGCCGACGGCGGACGCGATCTGGCAGCGCTTCGCGGAGGCGGCGGCAAATGCGCAGGTGATTTACGTGGAGGACAAGTTCGACGGGATTCGCGCGCAGCTGCATCGCGGCGCGGGACGCGTGGAGATATTCTCGCGCGATCTCCGGCGGATGACGGATCAGTTTCCGGAACTCGCCCAGCGGGCGGAGGGTTTCGATGCGGAGCTGATCCTCGACGGGGAGATCATGGCGTTTGAGGAGGGGCGGAAGCTGACGTTCTTCGACCTGCAGAAGCGGCTCGGCCGAAAGAGCGAGGGCGATGATCTGTTCGCCACCGCCTCCGCCGACGTGCCGGTGGCGTTTGTCGCCTTTGATCTGCTGCTGCTGAATGGACGCTCGTTGTTGAAGACGCCGCTGCGGGAGCGGCGTGAATTGTTGCGCGGGGTGCGGCTGCCGGAGCAGTTCCACCTTTCCAAGATTTTCCCGGCGCATTCGGCGGAGGAGATTGAGGAGGCGTTTCGCCTCGCCCGCGGCCGCTGGAATGAGGGGCTGATGGTAAAGGATCCCGCGAGCTTCTATTCACCGGGACGGCGCGGAATGTTCTGGTTTAAACTGAAGAAGGAACTCGCCACGCTCGATGTGGTGGTGGTGGGCGCGGAGCTGGGGCACGGGAAACGGAATCACGTGTTGAGCGACTACACGTTTGCGGTGCGCGATGACGCGAGTGACGAGCTGTTGCCGATCGGGAAGGCTTACACCGGCCTCACTGATGTGGAAATCGCCGAGCTGACGGAGCACTTCAAACAAAACACGCTGGTGAACCACGGCCGCTACCGGGAAGTGAAACCGGACACGGTGCTGGAGGTGGCGTTTGATTCGGTGCAGCCGAGTACTCGCCACGCGAGCGGGCTGGCGCTGCGGTTTCCGCGGATCAAGGCGATTCGCCGTGATAAGACGGTGGCGGGGATCGATACGCTCGCTTATGCCCGGAAGCTGGCGGAGCCGCGGCGGGACACCAGTGCGCCGCGCGGGCGAAGCTCCTAAGGTTCGTCGGCGCCTTCCGGCTCGGGCTGTTCCGCGATGTCAGGATCGGTCGGGTCTAACGAGCGCTTCGCTTTCTTGTCCGTCTGGCGGCGGTCGCCTTTTTTGCCTCGGGCCTCTGCTGTTGTGTCGGCGGAATCCGCTTCAGCATCGGGAGCGGCGGGCGTGGCAGCGGCCGTCGGCGTCTCTACCGGTGGTGGAGTGGGTGTGGCGAGGGGCGTCGTCGCCGCAGTGTCATCGCCGTCGGCGGCGGGCGCGGGGGCGGCGGTGCGACGGGCGGCTCGCTCACGCCCCTTCAAGTCCGGAGTCGCTTCCGGGATCTCCTGGACGGGCTCGGGCGTGAGCGCCGGCACGTCGGGAGCAGGCGTAGCCGCGGCGACACCGCGCGTCGAGATCGGTGGAACATCTCCCCTGCGTTCCGGCCGACCGTTCGCGGCACGATCTCTGCCGCGACCTGCGCGGGCACTGGCGCGTGGTTCATCGGTCACGTCCGGTGCTTCCTCGGCCTCCTCTGCTGGTGCGGGGGTTGTGGCCGGTGTCGGAGATGGTGTCTCGATGGCCACCGGTGTTGGGG